>CAWUNB010000107.1:0-6981 GCA_963923745.1 uncultured Thiotrichales bacterium | reverse complement strand
GGGTAGGGCGAGATCGGCCATGGGGTACCTCCAGCGCAGCGCCTAATCAAGGCCCTCCTCCTTCGCGGGGGGGAGGGATTGGGGAGAGGGAATTCCCTCAAAATAATTATCCCCCTAGCAACTTCCCTGCCTACAAAAAGGGTATAGGGATAAACAAACCCCTATGGCAACAGCGCCACGGCTTCTAGACCAGCTGTTTCATCCAACCCACACATCAAATTCATGTTCTGCACCGCTTGGCCAGCGGCTCCCTTTACTAAGTTATCCACTACCGATAACACCACCACCGTATCTCCCCCCTGAGGCCGATGGACAGCTAATCGACAAGTATTAGCCCCCCGAACGCTGCGGGTTTCTGGGTGACTTCCCGCTGGCATAACATCAACAAATGGCTCGCCCTGATAACGCTTTACAAACAGTTTCTGCAGATCGATTTCACGCCCTTCTGGTTGCAGATTGGCATACAAGGTGGCATGAATACCCCGGATCATGGGAGTTAGATGGGGCACAAAAGTTAGCCCAACGGGCCTACCCGCCGCCTGAGCTAACCCCTGGCGAATCTCCGGCAGGTGGCGATGTCCCGCCACACCGTAGGCTTTAAAGTTCTCCGATGCCTCACAGAGCAATGTTCCTACGCTGGCTTTGCGCCCGGCACCGCTCACACCCGATTTGGCATCAGCTATCAGATGGTCAATGTCCACTAAACCCTGCTCCACCAGAGGTAGGAGTCCCAACTGTACCGCTGTGGGATAGCAACCGGGGTTCGCCAGCAACCGAGCGCCTCGGATAGCTTCCCGCCGTACTTCGGGTAAACCGTAAATAGCTTCTGCCAGAAGATCTGGGCAGGCATGGGGGACGCCGTACCATTTCTCCCACTCTGCTGCGTCTTTGAAGCGAAAATCAGCTGCTAGATCGATAACCCGTACCCCTGCTTCCAGCAGCTCCCGCGCCATGGCCATAGCAGTACCGTTGGGTGTGGCAAAAAACACCACATCGCAACTTTTCAGAACTTGGGAATCTGGAACGGAGAAGCGCAGGTCCAAGTGCCCCCGCAGATTGGGGAACATATCGGCTACCGCAACACCTGCTTCTGAGCGGGAGGTAATCACCGTTAGCGCCACAGAGGGGTGACGAGCCAGTAACCGCAATAGTTCTACGCCGGTATAGCCTGTACCACCAACGATCCCAACCTTAACCATAGCGTGATGCTCCTCGGAGGATAACGTGCCAAGGAGTCATGATACCCCAAGCCACTCCCCTTGCCTTGTCGCAACACTACAACAAGCTTGTTACCACACTTAGTTCGTTGCCTATTTGTTGCGGTGTTGCCTAGTTACCACGCTTATTTGCGGTGCTGCAAAGGATGCTTTGTATCATCAATACAACGAAGTGAAACTTTTGTGGTTTTTTTGAAAAAAAACTGTTGCGTCCCGGCACGCCCTGTTGTAACCTGTGTCCGTGTTGAGATTCGACCCAATTTTCCTCCAGGAGAACATCCATGAACAAAAAGCTTCTTACCGTTGCCGTCGCTGCCGCTGTTGCCGCGCCTGTTGCCGCTCTTGCTGATGTGACCATTTACGGTCACCTGCACATGTCCGTTGATTATGTCAGCCCCGATCAGGGCAATGCTGCCGATGACAATCTCTCCGTCTCCAGCAACTCCAGCCGCATTGGCTTCAAGGGTACAGAAGATTTGGGAAGCGGTCTGAAGGCAGTGTGGCAGATCGAAAGCCAGGTGAAATTGGATGAATCCAACGTAGGTGGTAACTCCACTGCGTGGGCTGATCGCAACAGCTTCTTAGGCGTTGCTGGCAACTTCGGTACCGCCATCGTTGGTCGCCATGACACCCCCTTCAAGATTCTGAGCCGCAGCCTTGACCCGTTTGTCGATACCATTGCTGATACTCGCCAGGTTCTTGGCCAGGCTGCTGGTACCTACGAACTGCGTCCTAACAACGTAATTGCCTACATCACCCCCAGCTTCAGTGGTGTGTCCGCTGTTATCGCCTACGTGGCTGGTTTCAATAACGGCCTTACGGCTGGCACCGAGAGCGGGATGGACAATAACAACATGTCCGCTTGGAGCATGAACGCCACCTACACCAACGGTCCCATCTATGCTGGTCTTGCTTATGAAAAGCATAGCCTGAAGAACGATGCCACCAGTCCTGTGACCGTGATAGACGATACGGATGGCTTCCGTATTGGTGGTAGCTACGCTTTTGGCGCTGCTAAGTTGGGTGCCATGTACGAAGTCATCAAGGACATCCCCATCGGCGGCACCAAGGATGACCGTAGCGCCTACACCTTGTTCGGCACCTACGACTTCGGCCTCAATACTGCCAAGCTGGCTTATACCCAGGCTGATGATTATGGCAACGTCAAGAATGGCGGCAGCTTAGTGGCCGTTGGCTTGGATCACAACTTCACCAAGCGCACTAAGGCTTATGTTCAGTACACCAGCCTGGATAACAACAAGGGCGCGACTATGTCCCTGGGTGGTGGCGGTGGCTACGGCGATGCCGTTACTGGTGCCGTTGCCGGCAACAACCCCACTGCTTTCTCCGTGGGCATGATTCACAAGTTCTAAGCCGTTTCTCTCGCGGTTGTAGTCTGAAAACGGGCACCTTCGGTGCCCGTTTTTTGTGTACTTCAGTACTAGTACGCTTGCGCTAACACTAATGGTACCCCGGCCAACCCTAAAGCCAGCGTCAACACTCCCTCCCAAGGATTACCACCCCGACCCCCTTTGATTAACCGATCTACCCAAGCTGCATGTTGTAGCAACTGCTCACCCCGCTTTCTATCCAGACGTTGCAACGCTGAACGCACCAACGGTCTGCGTCGTTCCCAGATACCTGCTTTAGCCATAGCCTGATCTAGAGGGCTACCCTGCTCCCGCATGTCAGCAATACCCGTGAGGGCACGCAACTCCTTAGCTAGTACCCATAGCACCAATGGCAATTCCACGCCCTCGCCCTTCAGGGTAGCCACAATACGACTCACTCGACTGACTTCCCCAGCCAAACAAGCTTCAGCCAGAGCGTAGATGTCATAGCGGGCGCTATCTGCTACTGCTGCGGTAATTTCATCCGCTGTTACCGCACCTGGTCCACGCAATAGCAACAATTTGTCGATTTCCTGGGCCGCTGCCAGCAGGTTACCTTCCACTCGCTCCGCCAGCACAGCGACCCCCTCCCTATCCGCTTGCAAGCCTCGTTGGCGTAATCTCCCTTGGATCCAACCCGGCAACTGAGCTGGCTCTACCGGCTTTACCATCACCCAAACTCCATGTTGCTCTATCCCCTGGACCCAAGCCGTTTTTTGAGCAGCAGCGTCCAGGGCCGGGGCAAATATCAACGTGACCGTATCTACCGGTGGTTTAGCGGCCAATGCCGCCAGTGCCGCCCCTCCTTCATTACCGAGACGCGGGGTGGCCAAACGGATTTCCAATAAACGCCGTTCGGCGAACAGCGACAAATTATTGGACGCTTGAGCCAAACGCTCCCAGTCAAACCCTTTAGCAACCTGGAATACTTCCCGTTCTCCACAACCTGAGCGACGAGCAGCTTGGCGAACTAGATCACCAGCTTCCTCCACCAATAGTGTCTCTGCCCCAGAAAACAAATAGAGGGGCGCTAGCTTATTGGAGAGATGGTCAGCTAATCGTTCGGGAGGGAGACGCATGGCAGAGGGGGAAAAGGCAAACTACTTAGGGCGCAATAACACCAAAATCTGGGCTAATAATTGGCGAGCAGCATCCTGCATCATCTCCCGGCGGAGCAATTCCTCCTCATTACTCTTGCCGAGTACCTGAACGGCACTACCGAATGAATAATCCCGGCTAAAATTTAGAGTCTGAGGCGGTGTTAAAGGCTGACCATTGGGATCGGTAAGCTGGAAACTCACGCTGTAGAGCAACTGATATTCCTGGACGGTAAGGAGGGTAGAGATGGACAAAGGGCGGCGATCGTATTTCTCCTGGAGAATACGCAGCACCCCTTGAGTTGGTCGCTTGTCAGAACCATCTTTCGCCTCCGTCGGCATCAATTGATCTAGCTCCAGTCGAATACCGTTCCCGGACTGCCCCCCCAATATCCGTAAAGGTGGTAATTCACTGATGTTCCCTCCCCGCAACTGGAAGCCACAACCCACCAGGGTTACCAGCAGTGACCCCAGCGCGATCCAGCGCCATCGGAATGCCGCCATTACCATGGGTAAGCCCTTTGTCTTAAGCGACGATATTGACCAATTTTCCAGGCACGACAATCACCTTCTTCACTGTTTTTCCTTCCAGATGGCGAGCTATATTGCTGTCGGCTAACGCTGCTGCTTGCACGGCGGCTTCATCGGCCTGTGCTGGAACGGCGACTTTGCCCCGCATTTTGCCGTTAATCTGCACCACTAATTCCAGGGTATCTTGTTTTAACGCCGCTGGATCAGCTTCCGGCCAAGGTGCGTCCAACACCGAATTGCTATGGCCCAGGGCTTGCCATAGAGCATGGGACAGATGGGGTACGATGGGAGCCAGCAAGCGAGTTGTTGCATCTAAGGCTTCTTGCATTAATCCCTGACCAGCAGGGGTGTTATCTTCGAATTTATAAAGGGCGTTAAGGAGTTCCATCACCGCTGCGATGGCGGTATTGAAAGTGTAACGTCGGCCAATATCATCAGAAGCCTTAGCGATAGCTTGGTGGACAGTACGACGCAGTGTTCCCTGTTCTGGGGTTAATTCATCCAAATTCACCACCGGTGCAGCTATTCCCCCAGTGGCAATATGGTTCCAAGCTAATCGCCATAATCGTTTGAGGAAACGATGGGCTCCTTCCAAACCCGCATCGGACCACTCTAGGGATTGTTCCGGGGGTGCAGCAAACATCATAAATAGCCGTACCGTATCAGCGCCATATCGCTCCACCATTTCCTGGGGATCTACGGTATTGCCCTTAGATTTAGACATCTTGCTGCCATCTTTAAGCACCATTCCTTGGGTTAACAACCGGGTAAAAGGCTCATTGGCTGGTACTAGCCCCACATCTCGCATCAGCTTATGGAAGAAACGGGCATACAACAGATGGAGCACGGCATGTTCAATGCCACCAATGTACTGGTCTACTGGTAGCCAGTAATTGACCCGCTCATCCAACATTGCTCCGGACTGATCCCGGCTGCAATAGCGGGCGTAGTACCAAGAAGACTCCATGAAAGTATCAAAAGTATCCGTTTCCCGCTCTGCGGCTATTCCGCACTGGGGACAAGGAGTACGATAAAATGTCTCCAGGGTCTTAATGGGAGAAGCCACCCCGGCGAAAGTCACTTGTTCTGGCAAACGCACTGGCAAATCGGTTTCTGGTACGGGCACATCGCCGCAGTGAGGACAACGTATCATGGGGATAGGAGCTCCCCAGTAGCGTTGCCGAGAGACACCCCAGTCCCGTAATCGGTAGTTCACCTGAATTCGTCCTTGCCCCTGCTGAGTCAGATGGTCAGCAATGGCTCGGAATGCCGCGACCGAAGTCAGTCCAGTGAAGGGGCCAGAATTCACCAGCACCCCTTTTTCCACAAAAGCCCCTTGAGTTAGATCCCAGGAAGAATCATCACTGGGGCGAATAACTTGGCGCACCGGTAGCCCATAACGACGGGCAAACTCCCAATCCCGTTGATCGTGACCGGGCACTGCCATCACCGCTCCTGAGCCATAGCTCATCAGCACAAAATTGGCGGCATAAACCGGCACCTGTTCTCCTGTGATGGGATGAACCGCCCGTAATCCGGTATCAACCCCCTTCTTTTCCATAGTTTCCAAGGCGGCTTCCGCTGTAACCGTATGGCGAGCTTCCTGGATAAAAGCAGCTAAGGCTGGATTGGCTGGAGCAGCCGCCAAAGCCAGGGGATGTTCCGCTGCTACCGCCACATAAGTTACCCCCATTAGGGTATCCGGACGGGTGGTGAACACCGTTAGTTGTTCTGACTGATCCGTGATGGCAAAGCGGATCTCCACACCTTCCGAACGGCCAATCCAATTGCGCTGCATGGTGCGCACTTCTTCCGGCCACCCCGGCAGCCTGTCCAGTTCCGCTAGTAGCTCTTCGGCATAAGCGGTGATCCGGAGAAACCACTGAGGAATTTCCCGCCGTTCCACCAGCGCCCCCGATCGCCAACCTCGGCCATCAATGACCTGTTCATTTGCCAATACCGTTTGATCCACTGGATCCCAATTAACAGCTGCTGTGCGTTTGTAGACCAACCCCTTCTGGTAAAGCTTGGTGAACAGCCATTGCTCCCAACGATAGTAGTCAGGATGACAGGTGGCTAAGCGCCGCTCCCAGTCATAACCAAACCCCAGCCGTTTAAGTTGCTGGGTCATGTAGCGGATATTTTCGTAAGTCCACTGGGCTGGTGGTACTTTGTGGGCAATGGCAGCGTTTTCCGCTGGCAAACCAAAGGCATCAAAACCCATAGGTTGTAATACATTCCGCCCCCTCATCCGCTGATAACGGCTGATAACATCACCAATGGTGTAGTTACGGACATGGCCCATGTGCAACCGCCCACTGGGGTAGGGAAACATGGACAGGCAGTAAAACTTCTCTCGGGAGGGGTCTTCACTCGCTCGGAAAGCCTGTGTGTCTTCCCAGTGGCGTTGGACGGCAGGTTCTAGCAGGTCAGGGCGGTATTGTTCTTCCATTGCTGTTCCAAAAAACTTGCTCAAAAACGCGATAATAAAACCCGCTGCACCTCAAATAGCGGTACGGTGCTGGCGGATAAGATGGGGGTAACCGGCCATGCCGGACAGGCAACAACTGGAAGTATGCACAATCGCCAGCAAATCCTCGACCATTTCCTGTTCCAGCGATAGTATCCATCCGTCCCAGAGTAGCCCTAGGTCAGTTGCTTCGCTCCCCACCTGCTCAGGTCAAGAGCAATTAGCAGGCTCCGCTATTCCCACAAATTTGGAGTCCACCCCTAATGCGTAGTCGC
>CAWUNB010000106.1:0-7010 GCA_963923745.1 uncultured Thiotrichales bacterium | reverse complement strand
CCCTCACGATTATTCGTTTTTGGGCTAACTGGTGTCCCTACTGTCGAGACGAAATGGGAGAGTTAGAGCCCATTCAACGGGCCTATCAACAGCGGGGAGTGGGTCTCTTAGCGGTTAGTGCCTGGCAGAGCAAAGCCGAAGCTGCCAGTTTTGTTGCTAGTACTGGTATCACCGTTCCTGTAGTGGTGGATGAGAGTGGAGAGGTAGCACGGCGCTACCGGATAACGGGCCTCCCCACCACCTTCTTCATTGACAGCGGTGGGCGGATTGTTGGCCGCATCGTTGGCCCCTCTACTCCCCAAATTTTTACCACTGTAGTGAACGGGCTATTGCACACCGCACCTTGAATTTTTCCAGGAAACCAGTATCCCTATGAGCCCCTTATCCCGTCGCTCTCATTTTTTCGCTGCCCTCCTTGCCCTGGTTCTAGGATTGGCCACAGCCGGAGAGCCAGGCATTTTGCAAATACCCACTGTTGGCCCCAGGGACACTTGCCCGGTATGCGGTATGCCGGTTGCCCCCTACCCTACTTGGGCTGCCACGGCTGTTTACGCAGACGGTCACGCTCATCACTTTGACGGACCTAAGGATTTCTTCAAATACCTGGCCAATATTTCCCACTTTGCACCAGGTCATTTTCGAGAAAATATCACTACTCTAGCTGTTACCGATTATTACCACTCGGTCCCCATTGATGCTCAGCAGGCCTACTACGTTGTGGACTCTGACGTACTTGGCCCAATGGGTAAGGAGCTCGTTCCCTTCGACAGCCGCCAGGCAGCAGAAGAATTTTTAACGGATCACCATGGTAGTCAGATCTTAACGTTTGGCGAAGTCACCCCCCTGTTGTTACAACAACTGGACAGTTACTAGGCAGAATCAAACCGCTGGCCAGACCATTGCCAAAGTAGTACGCAACCACCCTAGCCGCCCATGGAAGAGATGACTAGCGTCTTCTGACCAACAGAGGATAGGGGGATTGGATTGCTGGTTTGCCCATTGTTCTACCAGGGCAGGATCGACCAGCTCGTCTTGACGTCCCATTAATATCCCCCAGGGAAGGCTAGGAGACTCTTCCCGAGGAAAGTAACCTCGGTCCACAGGAGGCGCAACCAGCAACAGCCGACTTGCCCCAGCGGTTCGATGGGTCGCTAGAACCATGGCAGAACCAAAGGAAAAACCAGCCATCCACAGCGGAGCAGCAGGGAAACGCTGGCGAACAAAATTCACCACCGCTAGGACATCCTGCTGCTCACCTCGTCCGTTGTCGTGGCATCCTTCGCTGTTACCGGTCCCGCGAAAATTAAAGCGCAGGGAGTGACTGCCCTGATCCCGGGAACCTCGAGCCAAAATATGGGCTACTTTATTATGGAGATTTCCTCCCTGTAGAGGGTGAGGATGACCGATTACCGCTACAGGTGCCCAAGGTGGAGCTGTCGTTGAGCCCTCGAGAATTACCTCCAACCGCCCGCCTGGACCAGGGATAGCAAAATGGCGGACCTCCAGCAGATCAAAAGGATCCAAGGCGGCTTCCGGAGTCACCAGAGGGAGGCGAAGGGCAGTCATTGGCGAAAAAAATTAGCCATCAGATTTTTAAATATTCCACGACCCGCCCCTGACTCAAATGTTCTGCCAGGATGGTGTCTACGTCTTCCTTGCTTCGGTAGTGATACCAAGTTCCTTCCGGGTAAATAACCATCACCGGCCCTTGTCCACAGCGATCGAGACAACCTGCGTTGTTGATGCGTACCTTGCCGGGAATAGCGCTACCCAAGGCCTTCACCCGCTGCTTGGCGTAATCCCGAAGAGCTTGAGCACCTGCCTGGCCGCAAGCTCGAGAACCGTCATCTCGAAGATTGGTGCAGAAAAAAACGTGGTACTTGAAATAAGAGGAGGACATAGATTCGAGTCTGGTCATTTATCTGTGGTGGGATCGAGGGCCTTATCTGGATAAACCGGGTCAACGTGGGTCATAAGGTATAAGACGGGATAACGGACCATAACATTATCACGAGCTTGGCGAGCAATATCATGCCCTTCAGCTACAGTAAGGCCACCATTTATTTCTAGGTGAACGTCCGCCAGGATCATATCCCCCGTCATACGGGTTTTTAATTGGTGTAACCCTTCTACTCCAGGTGTTGCCAAAATTTCTGCCGTTATACCGGCAACATGCTCATCGGAAGCGGCATGATCAGCAAGGTCATGCAGTGCGTCCCAACTAAACTCCCAGCCCATCCGTGAAATCATAAAACCAACAATTAGCGCAGCAATTAGGTCGAGCAGCGCCATTCCCATCAAATTGCCGACAATACCAATGGCCACTACCAGGGAAGAGGCTGCATCTGAACGTGCATGCCAGGCGTTTGCCACTAACATGCTGGATCGAACCTTGGTAGCTACAGCAAGCATGTAGCGGAATAAAAGTTCCTTGGCCAGTAGTGACCCTACCGCTACCCAGAGAGCAATGGCTTGAACTTTTGGGATTTGATCGGGCGTTTGCAGTTTTTGGACAGCTGACCAGACCATGCCTACACCGACAATAACAAGTAAACCGCCCAAAACGAGAGAAGCTATGTTTTCGTAACGCCGATGACCATATTGATAGTCATCATTAGCAGCCTTGTTACTGTGGTGCACCGCAAACAACACTACAAAATCAGATATCAAATCGGAAAAAGAATGAATGCCATCCGCAATTAGCCCCTGAGACTCGGCAACGATACCTGCGATGACTTGAGAAATCGTTAAACCGATATTTACCACAACGCTAACGAGAGTACTTCGCTTAGAAGCCTTTACTCTTTCCGGGGTTACTTCATCAAGAAATTCATTCATGGGCTCCATACTTTATCCTCCAAACCATTTCGCTAACGTTTCGGTGGTATTTATGAACATGGCCCAGTCAGGGTTTTCCCCGGTTTTGCCCACCCCCGGGCATACTACCCAGGGGCAGCTAATATCCCCTATTCTTCTACCCGTTTACGCCCTGTTACCATGGCCAGTGCTAAGTTTTCCCGATGATGGCGACTCGCAGCAACTACACCTAACAAATGGAACGCCACCATAACAATCATTAAGTTGGCACAAATCTCATGGATTATTTCCAATCGCTTATTGGCATGTTGACCAAAATCACCTGTTAACCATACCAGGGGTCCAGCCAATTCCGAACTACCGTAAAGAGCCAGCCCTGAAACAGTGGTAAGAGTCATCATTACCAGTAGCGCTACAATCATAGCGCCTCCAGCGGGATTGTGACCTAGGTAACGGGCTGGCCGGGAGGCAAGTACGTCTTTCACATAGCCCAGCACAACCTTTGGTCGGTAGACAAAATTGCTAAAGCGAGCATAGGGGCCTCCAACGAAGCCCCAAAATAACCGGAATAGAACTAATCCCAAGGCTAGATAACCAGCCATTACATGGGGGGTTAGCCATTCGTCGCCAGTAATATAAGCGGTAAAGAAACTCGCGACAAAGCTCCAATGAAATAAGCGTACCCAAAGATCCCACACTTGAATTTCACCGGTAGGCTGAGGGGTAGATGATTGCTGCATAAATCCCCCTGTCAATGATTTTGACTGAGATAGGCGATGATATCTGCCCGAGCTACTCCATCCTCAAGACCATCGTATTTCATCTTTCCACCAGGTATCGCTTTTTTAGGTGCGGCTAAATAAGCATCCAAATGGCTAATATCCCAATCAAAATGCTGCTGACGCATGCCATCGGAATAGTTGTAATCAGCCAAAGAACCATTAGGGCGATTAACTACTCCAAATAGGGCCGGCCCTTTGCGGTTTTTGCCAGGAATAGTCGCGTTGTGACAATCAGAACACTCTTGTTTAAAGAGAGCTTCACCATGGCTGGCATCTGCTGCCCATAGAGAAGGGCTAGCTAACACAAGGGTGGTTAATAATAGCGAAGTATGGATTTTCATGGCGATTTTCCCGGCAAATTAGAAAGCGGTCCAAACAAAAGCAAACAGACTGTTATTATCCTTAGCATCTCGGCCAGTGCCATCATAATTGCGGCTAGCCCCATTGAACTTGGTATAGTCGGTGTATTGCAATCCAAGCCGCACATTTGCCCAAGGTGCGCCAAGAGACCCTTCTTTTCCAAAAGGAGTCCAATCGGCTTGGAGAACATAACCTCGACTATTGGGACTACCGTTTTGACTGTCTGCACCATAGAGGGTGGCGTCCCTATTACCAGCAATATCGAAGAGTCCGGCTGTTAATCCCCAAGTTTGGTGGTAGTAGTAAGAGGAAGATAGATCGAAGCGATTGAGATGTCCTTTATGATTATCCGCTTCGCTGGGATCTAGGGTGCGGGTTTCATGGATATAGGCTCCGTTAACGGTGATGATGTGCTCCCGCGTCCCCAAAAATTGGTAGCCTCCATCAATACCAAAATCGGTGTACTTATCGGTACCCGCTCCACTAGCCGACTGAACTTCAGGGGCAAAACCCACTAAGCCAACATGCCACGCTTGCTTATGCCCATCCTGGTAATAAGCAAGACGTCCATAGGGCGCAACGCTGTGAATAGTGAAATCAGCGGATTCGCCGCTTGAAATGACATTGGCATTGCGCAGCAAACTGCGGGGTAAGGTGCGATATCCACCCAGTTCGACATAAACATGGTTATCCCAAAGTCCATAGGCACTAACCCCCCCTATCTGCTGTTCCATCCCGCCGTCAATCATAGGAGAAGCTACCGGACCTGGTACCAACTCAGAGGAGGCATAGGGAAAACGCCAGCCAGGCAATGTTCCAAAAGGATCAGTAATGGTGGGATTATTATTAAAAGTCACCCCAATAACAGCATCCTTACCAGCTAAAGTCACATTATTGGCATAACGCACGTCCATGTTATCCATGGCAAATTTGCGCGTATCAATGTCAGAATAGGTTCCTTGGACGAAAGCCCCCAGGTGCTGAGTCAACCCTCCCGCTAGAAACAGCGATACTTCCTGGAGAGACGCATTGTTATTGGGACCGTCGTGGGGACCTGCCCCGCTGGGCTGATTTTTGGCGGTATGGGTCCAAGTACCCATAATCATCCCAGAGAAAGGCAAGCTACCACTGCCGTTCGTTTCGGTATAACCCCCTAGCTTAAAGGCTATGCCGTGGGGAGTGAGTTGGGGGCCGTAGCCCCCTACATGACAAGAGGTACAGTCATCACCGGTTTGCCGAGCAAAGCTAGGCAAGGCGTGGGCTGGAGCCAGGGGGCCCAGCCAACAGGCAAAAATGCCTGATACAGCCAACAAGGAAGATAGACGGCTTGTGCTCATACATAGTCCCAAAGTGGAGATTTAGGAAATTACATCGGAACAGGTTGGGCAAATTAGAGGGATGGAAGTTCAAAATTGCAGGCCAACTGAATAGCCATCACTAAATCCGCTGGCGTTAGCAACACCATATCCGTAGGATTTTGCTGAAAAAAAGTTTCCACGCGTTGGGCCAACTCGCTCAATAGCAAATCTTTAAGAGCAGCTTCTAAGTCCCATATCCGACGCGGGGGATAGACAAAAAAATCCCCCGTTAGCCATACCTGTTTCAAACGTTGTTGCCGGATATCTAGAGCCACACTGGCGTGAATTAACCCGCCGGTCACTCGATGGGTCGCTTGACGCAAAGGCGCTTCTGCCAAGGGCCGTTGTTGCTGGTAGACCCATTTCGGCGTATCCATTTCCGCTAGAACTTGCTGATAGCGGGCCTGCTCGGCGTCATTAAGGCCGGCAGGAATTAATTCAATACCCAAACCTTCCGCAAACGCAGTGGCCAGCGCTTGTTGAACTTGTTCTAAAGGTGGGATAACCCCCAACAATTGACGTAAGCTAGTCACCCGTTCTCGAGCGGAAGCAATAGCCTTATCGCGTAATTTTTCAGCTGGAATGCGTAATACCGACACCATCCGTTCCACATCCATGTCCAGTAATAATGTGCCCTGGTACATTAAAGATGGACCGGAAAAAGCACCACCAGTCCCGGATATTTTACGACCAGCCACTTCAATATCATTACGGGGGCGAAATTGGGCTGCCACTCCTAAAGTGGAAATACCCTGAGCCGCCAATTCACATAGTTGACGGGCCACTTGAGCCATATCAGCATGGGGCAATAATCGGCGGTGCAAATACAATTCCCAACCTAAATGGGAAGGATCGAAATAGATAGCCCCCCCTCCAGTAATACGTCGCTGCACAGTAATACCCGCTCTCGCACAGGCATCCAATTGCAATTCCTGCTCGGCACTTTGGTGGAATCCTAATAATGCCGATGGCTGGAAGCGCAAAAACCGTAACGTATGGGGAGATTCACCGGCTTCGTGGCTATCCAGCAGGGCCTGATTAAGGGCCAAATTAGGGGCAGCGGGTAGCAAGCCGGTATCTAATAAACGCCAACGACTATCGGACCAAAGGGGAGCGAGCATGGAGAAATTAGCCAGGCTATTCAGAGTGTCGGGCGAGGCAACCAATGCACCGGTGTTCCCGTAGGAGAAGGAGCATGGATAGTTTGGTGGGTGAGTAGATCGGCTAGAGTCAGTTCCCTGGCACTTTCTGCTCCATTAGCCAACTCGAGCAATTCCCCACCAACCGCCACCGAGCAACAAGCTGGGGTGACTCGTGCCCGTCGCCCTAGTCGCACCGCCAGTTCGACAATTCCTTCCGCCGGGTGGGCAATACCGTCTACTCCTGCCAGCGTGGCGTAAGTATCAATCATGGTACGGGTTTGCCCAGGAGGACGGGCACACCCCAGCAATAGTGGGATATCTGGCAAACGCCGGCGGGCTGTTAGGAGAAAATCCCCGATAACCGTGGGATCAGGGGTAATAAAAGGCCGCTGGAGGCTGGCATAGAACGGCATAATCACCACCAGCACCAGAGCGGCTGGACGGTGGCGGGCCACTATCTCCAGGGCCTGCCACTCCCCTTTTAACTGGCCATAGTGCAGCCCCAATACCTGTCTCTTATACACATCTGACGCTGCCGACGATACTCCTTG
>CAWUNB010000105.1:0-7011 GCA_963923745.1 uncultured Thiotrichales bacterium | reverse complement strand
CCTCTCTGGTCTCGTGGGCTCGGAGATGTGTATAAGAGACAGGTTCCTTTTTGGGTGTTCCCATTATTCACCACCGCAAAACGCTAGGTGTCCTCGTTACCCAGCGCTTGGAAGCCCAGCGTTTTGATGACGATGAGGTAGCCTTCCAAGTCACCATTGCGGCCGCCTTATCGGGAGCCATCGCCCATGCAGAAAGTAACGGTGGTATTGACGGACTCCACGGTCGCACAGATGGTGCCAATCGTCGTATCGAAGGTCTAGCAGGGGCACCTGGGGTTGCCCTAGGTAAAGCAGTGGTTATAACTCCCCAAGCAGACCTGGATCGGATATCTGACCGACCAGTAGAGGATATCGATCGGGAAATACTGTTATTTATGACGGCAGTAGAAGCCGTTCAAGAGGATATTCGGGAGATGGGGGCTGGATTAAGCCAGGCCCTATCCACCGAAGAAGGGGCTTTATTCGACGCTTATTTGTTGATGCTGGGCAGCGATAGTTTGGTGGGAAAAACCGTGGAGCGTATCCGGGCAGGTAACTGGGCTCCAGGTGCTTTGCGCCAAACTGTGGCGGAACACGTGCGGGTATTTCGCTCCATGGAGGATCCCCTGCTGCGGGAGCGGGCCTCCGATATCGGCGATCTGGGACGACGTATTTTGGGACGTCTCCAGGAAAGCACTCGCGTCCGCTTTCAATACCCTCGCCGCACCATACTGGTCAGTCATGAAGTGACTGCCACCATGGTGGCCGAGGTTCCAGTGGAACGGCTGGCGGGCATTGTCTCTATCCACGGCTCTCGCTTTTCCCATGCGGCTATCTTGGCCCGTGCGCTGGGTATTCCAGCGGTCATGGGGGTTTCCGACCTGCCCCTGGGGCAAACTGATGGCCAAGAAGTGATCGTGGATGGTTTTCGCGGTCACCTTTATTTGAGCCCTTCTCCAGCAGTACGGGCTGAATTTGCCCGAGTTGCCCGGGAGGAGGCTGCACTAACAGCGGATCTGAAAGAATTAAAAAACCTTCCGGCCCAAACCGAAGATGGGCATCAAATTCCGCTGTACGCCAATACGGGTCTGGTAGCGGATTTAGAACCCTCCCGGGATAGTGGTGCCGAAGGTATTGGCCTGTACCGTACCGAAATTCCTTTCATGATTCGGGATCATTTTCCCGGGGAAGAAGATCAAGCCTATATTTTTCGCCAGGTGCTACGGGCTTTTGCTCCAATGCCTGTCACCATGCGAACCCTGGACGTGGGGGGAGATAAAGCCCTTCCCTATTTTCCTATTAGCGAAGGCAATCCTTTTCTCGGCTGGCGAGGTATCCGCATCACTCTGGATCATCCAGAAATTTTTCTGACTCACCTGCGGGCTATGCTGCGGGCTAGCGAAGGATTAGAAAACCTACAAATCCTCTTGCCCATGGTGTCTTGTCTGGATGAAGCCGAACAATCTCAAGAGCTAATTCGCCGTGCCTACCGAGAACTACGCCAGGAGGGACGACAAATTGTCTATCCCAAGGTGGGTGTCATGGTGGAAGTTCCAGCAGCGGTCTATCAAATCGGAGCCCTCTCGCGTCGAGTAGATTTCTTGTCAGTAGGGACTAATGATTTGACCCAGTACTTATTGGCAGTAGACCGCAACAACGAACGTGTTGCTTCCCTCTATGACCATCTTCACCCTGCTGTATTGCGGGTACTGGTATTGATCGCTGATTCTGCCAAAACTCATCAAATACCAGTTGGGGTGTGCGGTGAAATGGCGGGCGATCCCATGGCTGCCTTGCTCCTGATGGCGATGGGAATGGATAGCTTAAGTATGAACGCCTCCAGTCTCCCACGGGTTAAACGAGTTATTCGTCACTTCACGTTAGTACGGGCTAAGGAGCTGCTGGATGAGGTGATGGATTTCGAAGAATGTGGAGCCATTCGCAGTCATTTGGATTTGGTATTGGAGCGGGAGGGTCTTGGATCGTTGGTGCGCCCTGGTCGTTGATGGTGTCATGCTAACTCCTCTTCCCCTCGCCATCGGCCTGCGCTACACCCGCGCCAAACGGCGAACTCGTTTTATCTCCTTTATTAGCGCCAGTTCTTTGCTGGGCATCGCCCTGGGGGTAACCGCCCTAATAACCGTGTTGTCTGTGATGAATGGCTTTGAGGGGGAATTGCGGGGGCGAATTCTGGGAATGATCGCCCACGCTACCGTTACCAGTTCCGCCAGAGGGTTGGATCATTGGCAAGAATTGGCCAGCCAACTGGCAATACAACCCCATGTTCAGGATAGTGCTCCCTATGTGGAAGCCCAAGGGATGTTGGCTCAAGGTTCTTTAGTCAATGGGGTGGTCCTAAGGGGGGTATTACCCGATCAGGAATCACGGGTCTCTCAGCTAGCCCACAAGGTGGTGGAAGGTCGCTTTACCGATCTACAACCGGGACAATTTAATCTTTGTCTGGGACAGGATTTAGCCAACCATTTTGGATTGCTCTTGGGAGATAAAGTGGCGGTGGTCACACCCCAAGCCACAGTAACACCGGCGGGATTATTACCTCGCCTCAAGCGCTTTACCTTGGTTTGTGTATTCTCAGTGGGGATGTACGAATACGATAGTGGTCTTGCTGTTACCCATCTGGAAGATGCCGCTCGCTTGTTTCGCCTACCCCCTGGCGAAGTTACAGGTATGCGGCTAGTGGTAGACGATCTCTACCAAGCTCCCCTTATTAGCCGCGAATTGGCCAAAACTCTGCCAGGAAGCTATCAAGTTAAGGATTGGACTGAGAGCCACACCAGCTTTTTTCAAGCGATACGCACCGAGAAAACAGTTATGTTCATTATCTTGACCTTAATTGTGGCGGTAGCAGCTTTCAATATTGTGGCTAGCTTGGTAATGGTGGTTACCGATAAAGAAGCAGATATTGCTATTCTTCGCACTTTAGGGATGTCCCCCCGAAATATTATGGCCATTTTCGTAATTCAGGGAACAGTAATTGGGGCAGTGGGAACTTTGCTTGGATTGATCGCCGGAGTCGAGCTGGCTCTTCACCTAGAAACTGTCGTCCCCGCTTTGGAGCAATGGTTGGGGATTCGGTTATTGCCAGCAGACGTCTACTACATCACCCGCTTGCCTTCTGATCTGCGTTGGCCCGATGTAATCCGCATCGGCGGAATTGCCTTCCTCCTGTCGGTACTGGCAACCCTATATCCTGCTTGGCGAGCCGCTCGGCTGCAGCCGGCTGCAACGTTACGCTACGAGTGATAATCCTGGTATGAACCAACAATCTCCTGTAGTGGCCTGTCGTGGTCTCGCTAAGACTTTCGAGGAAGGCGAGCTAAAGGTCACCGTGCTTCAGGCGGTGGACTTGGTGATAACGGCTGGAGAACGGGTGGCTATTGTGGGGGCTTCAGGATCCGGTAAAAGTACCCTACTACACTTGCTGGGTGGGTTAGATACTCCCAGTGCGGGTCAGGTATGGGTAGATGGCCAGGATCTGGCCTCCCTGGGGGAGTCTGCCCGTGGTAGGCTGCGCAACCGGGCGTTGGGGTTCGTTTATCAGTTTCACCATCTACTGCCTGAATTTACTGCACTGGAAAATGTGGCGATGCCGTTGTTAATCCGCGGGATTGCCTTCCCAGTGGCAAAAGAACAGGCAGCGGATTTGTTGCAACGGGTGGGACTGGGACAACGGTTACGCCATAAACCAGGAGAGCTGTCAGGGGGGGAGCGCCAGCGGGCAGCCGTGGCTCGGGCACTGATTGGTTCACCTCGAGGGGTGCTGGCGGATGAGCCAACTGGCAACCTGGACCAGCGCACCGCTCAGCAAATTTTTCAGCAGATGTTGGCATTAAATGCCGATTTGGGGACCAGTCTGGTGGTTGTTACCCACGATCTGGGTCTGGCCAAACAAATGGATCGGATACTTACTTTAGCAGACGGAACCCTATCTCAAGTCTGCTAGACTGGGGACCGATACAGCCGCGAGCACAGGGGGGCCCGTTATGGCTAGCATGATGGAAGGAGTCGACCAACGTACCCAATTGGTGGGGCGTAACCGACTGGAGCTGTTGCTATTTCGCTTGGGTAGTAAGCAGCGTTTTGGTATCAACGTATTCAAGGTGCGGGAAGTTATTCAGTGTCCTACCTTAACCCGGTTGCCGGGTGCCCACACGGTGGTGCGGGGCATCGCCAACATTCGCGGTCGCACTATCCCTGTCATGGATCTGGGAGTGGCGGTAGGTAAGCCCCCCCTCGGGGATCTATCTGGATGCTACGTCATCATTGCGGAGTACAACCGCACGGTGCAAGGTTTCCTGGTCAGCGGTGTAGATCGCATCGTTAACATGAATTGGGAAGAGATCCATCCACCACCGAAGGGAGCTGGTCGTGGTTCCTACCTCACTGCCGTAACTCAGGTAGATGGGGAGTTGGTAGAGATTATCGATGTAGAAAAAGTATTGGCCGAAGTGACACGGCCCGATGAGGAAGTTTCAGCAGCCGTCGCTGAAGAGAGTCAGCAGGTGCGCCAAGTGCCCCACGAGGTGCTCATTGTGGATGACTCGTCGGTGGCCCGTAAACAGATCCAACGGACGATGGATCAAGTGGGTATCACCACTGTCCAAGCTGCTAATGGCCGAGAAGCGCTGGATCTGCTCAAGAAGATCGTCGCGGATGGTGTCCCTATCGGGGATCGGCTAGTTATGGTTATTTCTGACATCGAGATGCCGGAAATGGATGGTTACACCCTCACCACTGAGATCCGGCGTGACCCCAATTTGAAGGATTTGTATGTGTTACTCCACACATCCTTGTCGGGGGTATTCAACCAACCTATGGTACAGAAAGTGGGAGCTAACCATTTCATACCCAAGTTTTCCCCTGATGAGCTGGCTAAGGCTGTGCTGGAGCGGGTCAAACTCATCGCCTGACGTCCCGTCAGCGCCCACCACCCATTCAGTGGCCTAGGCCGGAGGCGCTTGACGTGCAACGCCCCATCAGTGACCAAGAGTACCGAGATTTTCGTATCTTTCTGGAAAATGCTACGGGTATTTTGCTAGGGGATGCTAAGCATTATCTGGTTAGCAGCCGTCTCCATCGGATTCTTGAGGAGCGCCAGCTCAGTAACATTGCTGACCTGTTGGCTTTGATAAAGCAGGACCGGGGGGGGGAGCTGCGTAATCGGGTCATCGAAGCGATGACCACCAATGAGACTTTGTGGTTTCGGGATGGCTATCCCTACGATACCCTCAGAAACCTCATTCTCCCGGAATTAGCGAAGGGCGGACCTCGGCGGATCAATATGTGGTCCGCCGCCTGTTCCAGTGGTCAAGAACCTTACTCCATAAGCATGACGGTGGAAGAGTTTCTGGCCAGTCGTCCCGGTAGTCTGCCAGGCGGAGTAACTATTCTCGCTACCGATATTTCTACTCGCGTGCTCCAGGAAGCCAGGCAAGGGGTTTACGACGCCACCAGCTTGGCTAGAGGGCTATCTGACGAGCGACGCAGTCGTTTCATGATACCTGTTGATCCCCGAGCGGCTTTACCCTCTTATAATCGCCGTTTTCCCGATAACCCCCTATGGGAAGTGCGGGGAGAGATTAAAAACCGTGTCAATTTTCGTGAATTAAACCTTACCCAGAACCTGGGAAGCGTTGGTCGTTTCGATGTGGTGTTCTGCCGTAATGTATTGATTTACTTCTCCATGGACTTAAAGCGCAGCCTGTTGGCCAAGTTAGCGGGAGTACTCAATCCCGGTGGCTGGTTGTTCCTCGGTTCCTCTGAATCCTTAGCAGGAATGTCTGACTCCTTCGAAATGGTTCGAGCAGATCGGGGCGTGGTGTACCGGGTGCGGAGCTAGGGATACAATCGTGAATCAGAGTATTAGTGTGACAGCGCTAGCTCCAGGTACGGTGTTAGCAGCAGATGTACGAGCCAGCAACGGTCGCTTGCTTTTACAAGCAGGAACCTGCTTAGCGGATAAGCATTTGGTTATTTTGCGAACTTGGGGCGTTTCAGAAGTTCAGATAGCGGGAGAGAGTTCTCCCACCCCCCCGGTGCCTCTTGAGGACGAAGAGACCTTCCAACAGGCCCTAGTTGCTATAACGCCTCGCTTCCTCCATCTGGATCTTAGTCAACCAGCTGTAGCAGAGTTATTACGTCTCGGTGCGTTGCGTCGGGCGCGTAAACAGTCAGATAAAACCGACCGACAAATATCTTGACATAATCTCTGGGTACTTTATGCGCGTCGACTTTTACGTCCTGCCTGATGCCGTCCCCGATGGGCTGTTGCGGTTAGCCTGTCGTTTAACAGAAAAAGCGTGGGGAGTGGGCCATCCGGTCTACTTGCACGCTCCCTCCGTCGCAGTAGCGCAGCGGGTAGATGATCTCCTGTGGAGTTTCCGTCAAGGGAGTTTTGTACCCCATGCCCGTTTGCAGGATGCTTTGCCACCTACACCCCCTATTCTTATCGGGGAAGGAGTTGGACCGGGAGCAGAAGGATTAGAACCGGCGTTGTTGGCGCAGATGCACACTTTGCTCCGTTCTCCCAATCCATCACCTTCTCCTCCGTGGGAAGTCTCTCCAGTTCCTGGGTCGTTGCTAGTCAATTTATGCCCCGCCGTTCCCCAGTTCTTTGGTGGATTTGAGCGAATCATCGAATTAGTCGATCAGGCTCCAGATAATCTCCGTATGGGGCGGAGTCGGTTTGCTTTTTATCGCCAACAGGGTATCACTCCAGAATCCCACAACTTGACTTCGGCTGCAGGGTAAATGGCTGCTATTTTCCCATCTATTACCCGATTGGTTCCTCCTTGGCTTTGGCTTATTTTTGGGTTAAGCGCAATCACTATCTATCGCTGGTTGGCTCTAACCAATGCCCATTTAGATCTGTACTTAGATGAAGCCTATTACTATGGCTGGAGTTTGGATCTGGATTGGGGTTACTACTCAAAGCCTCCGCTGATCGCCTGGGTTATCGCCCTTGCCACCCATAGTTGTGGCAATAGCGAGTTATGTATCCGAGCACCTGCC
>CAWUNB010000104.1:0-7015 GCA_963923745.1 uncultured Thiotrichales bacterium | reverse complement strand
ACCCTAGGAGTAACTGGGTCTGAATCGGTTACTCCTAGGGTGCCTCCCCTCATTCAGCTTTGAACGGTCTTTCGATGGCTCAACCATCTTCTTCCCCCTCCCAAGGGGTCCCCCGTCCCTTTGCCTCTGCTGTGTTTTTTCCTGAGTCATCTCGGGTTTATCGATTGGATTTGTTGTACTCGTTGGTGTTGTTCAGCACTCTAACTTTGGTGATTACCGGTCCCCGGGGAGCCGGTAAAACAACTCTTCTTCGCCGCCTCAAACCTCGTTTAGAAAAAAGTTTGCCCATTGCCTTAGTGACTGCCCATGCCCAAATGGACGCTAACGCTTTGCTTGATTTAGCTCAGGAGCAATTTGCCATTGCCTTGGAGGGCAAACGGGGCTCCGGATTGGCAGTACTGATGGTGGATGAAGCACAGCAGTTGGATAACGCCGCCCTCAATATGTTGCTACGGGCTCCTGCTGGCGGAGAAAACGGACGGATGCGGGTAGTCTTGGCTGGTCGAGAGGAACTACAACGGCGAATAGCACCCTTGGTAGAAGATTCAACTATTCCAATTCAGGCTATTCCCTTAACTCCCTTTAGCCCTGAGGATAGCGCTGAGTATATTCGTCAACGTTTGGGATCAGTGGGAATTCGCCAGCATGCCTTGCTAGATCCTAGGGGATTGCAACAAATTCATCAGGATGCTGGAGGGTGGCCTGGGCTCATTGAGCAACTGGCCCAAGCAACGCTAGCTGGTCAACGACGAGCTTTCCCTTCACGCTCAAGCAAGCGCCCTAAATTTCGATTTTCTTTGAGAAAAAGAGAAGTTGTGATTGGGCTTACGGGTCTCGTGGTCGCCATCGGCATAGCGCTGTTACTCCAGGGAGAACCACCTCCCCTTCGTCCACACCTGCCGGCTATTGTTGAGTCAGTTCCTTCGATCGTCCATCCTGTTGATTCTGTGCCTCTTATCGGCAAAATTGCCTCCCCAACTCCTGAAGATTTAGCCAAAGTAGAGTCTAATCAACCAGGAAAACAATCAATACCCTCAGCCTCCCCACCTCCTCCCACCGTTCCGGTAACGGTAGTTGGACCAACGACGATACCAGCTACTCAAGCTACCTCTCCTGAAGTAGGACCGGGGGTACCACCTCCCGCTGAATCGGTGGGAGTAGCCACCTCTCCCTCTACAGTATCCAAAGCAGCTCCTGAATTAGTTCAACCTCCTAAGCAGCCTCCTTCGTCGCATCAAGAAACCACTGGTCCCATCAAAGCTGCGCTGCCTCCTTCTCCACACCCAGCAAGTATGAGTGAATCAGGACAACTTCATTCGCAGGATTGGTTATTGGCTCAACGACCACAAGATTACACTCTACAAATTATGGGGACACCTCAAGAATCAGCGCTACGAAACACCAGCAAAGGACTTAATCTTCCCGGGGTTTTAGCCTATTTCCATACTCAACGGAAGGGTCAAGACTGGTATGGGTTGGTCTACGGTGTCTACCCCTCAATGCAGCAAGCTCAACAGGCCGCCCAGACATTACCTGCTGGCATTGGCAAACCGTGGATTCGTAGCATCGCCAATATTCACCAAGATATTCGATTGGTGAAATAACCCTATTGGTGCCAATTAACTGGCTGGCTGCGGGCTTTTGTTGCTAAGCAACATAAAGAGTTAAGCGGTGTTCAAAGCAAAAGAATATATTAATTCTCTTAAATAATTCCTCTCCCTAAGTAACTTTATTCACTGGATATCCCCGTTCTTGACAACTGTCGTGGCTTCGACTAATACTCGAGGACCGGTCCGGCGCATGTTCTATTTGGTACCCTTTTATAGAGTCCTGCGTTCGATAACCCGTCGCCTCTCGCTCTGTTGCAGGGAGGCGATAAAAACAAGGCAGCAATTGCCAACAATACCAAAATCGAGGGGAGACAACTGTGGCAAAGACTGTGATTTTAGGAGCCGGGTTTGCCGGACAATATGCAGCGTTAGTTCTTGCCGATGCTTTAAAAGGTAAAGGTAAACACGAAATTATCGTAGTCAATCCCACCACGGTATTTACTTATATTCCCTCTCTGGTGTGGGTAGGTGTTGGGCAATTAGCCTCTAAAAAAGCTCAGGTACCGCTAAAGCCCGTATACAGCCGCATGGGAATTACTTTAGTACAGGGATTAGCCACCGAAGTACACCCCGATGAGCAATACGTTATTGTTGATCCCCGAGATGGAGAGAAAAAGGAACCTTTTAGGGTTGACTATGATTTTTTAATTAATGCCACTGGACCTCATCTGAATTTTGAAGCAACTCCGGGCTTGGGGCCAGAAAATGGTCACACCTATTCTATTTGTACTCCCGCCCATGCTGAGCAGACAGCACGCCGTTATTTGCAATGGGTTGATGAATTAAATAAAGGTCGTCGTGCTACTTTTGTGGTAGGGACTGGTCATGGTACCTGTACTTGCCAGGGTGCTGCTTTTGAGTTTATTTCTTTGGTCCATAATGATTTGATAGATCGTGGTATTCGAGATCGGGTTGATCTACGCTGGTTATCTAATGAGCCAGGGTTAGGAGATTTCGGTATTGACGGGTTTGAAACTCAAATGGGTCCCATTACTTTTACTTCACGAGACCTAGCAGAAGCCCTTTTCAAGGATTACAACATCAAGCCGCAAATTCGTAGCCATGTTTACCAAGTAGATAAAGAAAAGATCTACACAGAAGATTATGATGGTAATAGAAATGAGATTCCCTACGATTTTGCAATGTTGATTCCACAGTTTCGGGGTAAGCCTATCCGTTATCTGGACAAGGATGGCAACGATTTAGCTGGTACGCTGCTAAATCCTGCCGGCTTTATGAAAGTAGACGCGGTTTATGGCAAGCCCTATCAGGAGCTGGATGGCCCGGATTGGCCAAAAACCTACCAAAATCCAACCTATAAAAACATGTTCGCGGTTGGAATTGCCTTCGCTCCGCCGGGCTTTATGTCTAAACCCTATGTTTCTAGTAAGGGCACAGTCATTGGTCCAGCGATTCCCCGTACTGGTTACACTTCAGAGCTGACGGGTAAAGCGGCGGCATTAAATGTGGCCGAAATGATTCAGGGACGGGAGCCTTGTCATACCGCTTCCATGGCGGAAACAGCCGGTATGTGCATTGCCTCCTTAAAAAATTCCCTGTTCAAGGGGTCGGCCTGCACCATCGGTATCTATCCAGTGGTGCGCAATCGGCAGCGTTTTCCAGAGACAGAAGGGCGGGATATGTCCACGGCTACCGTCGAGCTTGGTTTGGCAGGTGCCTGGTTTAAGAAGGTTCTTCATCACGTGTTCCTCCATAAATTAGGGGGGAAGATGATGTGGAAGTATCTTCCATAATCCCTTTGCATAACTTGTCCCTAGGGGGTGACTATGAGATACACACTTACCAATTCAGTGAAGCGTCTAAATGGCAATTTGGCTTGGCAACTTTGGCGATTCACCTGCCTGTCCTTGAAGTTTAGAAAGCTTACTCGGCAGATTGTTTAATCATTAGCGCTACTCGACCAGTGCTGCTGGCCAAGAGATGGCTGTGGAGTTGGGTAGTTTGGTCGCCTGTAGCTTTGCTTTAATGAAGAAGAGAGCAAGTAAAATAGAAAAGCCGATCTGGGAATAGATCGGCTTTTTTATTGTCGTTTTTATTACTAATTAATCAAATATTCTTATAGTTTCCTTCAGGCAGATACCAATGCTCATCAAGACTCGCTACTTTGGCAATCAGGAAGTAGATCCCCGCAGTATTTTATTCTTCCCAGAGGGTTTTGCTGGTTTTGAAGAGTGTCATCGCTTTAAATTATTTCACGAACAAACTGATCAACCGGTAATTCATTTTTTGCAATCATTGGATGAACCAGGATTAGCCTTTTCGGTGGTCATCCCTCGTCATTTGGGATTAGGCTACGACTTGCCTCTTTCTTCCAAAGAAACCTCTTTATTAAAGACGACGAATTGGGAAGAGTTACTTATTTTGGTGTTACTGATTTCCCAACAGGAAGCGGATGGGCCTCGAGTACGTCCCAGCATAGAGCACCCATTATTGATCAACCCAGAAAGTCGCCGGGGTTTGCAAATTCACCTACGTCCAGGGGAATATGAATTGTCGCCTGGCTGAGAGTTATCTCTGTTTTTTCATCTGGGTAAGGATATTTTTAACAGGCACAGTACCTCGTACTGAATTACCCACTACCAACTCATCAGCGACGCGTAATTCGGCCAGGGTTAGTGATCGTTCTGTCCCTTGTTTTTCCGCTAGATAGGAGGTACGCCACAAGCCGGGTAATACACCATCTGTTAGCGGTGGAGTAACCCATTCGCTGCCAAATCGGGCGAAAAAATTGCTAATAGCACCTTCGGTAACATGATCAAGGCGATTGACGAAGAGTGCGTCAAAACAATTCAGCGTGATTCCCCGTTGGTGCTCACCATGGTAGAAACCCCGTAGGCTGGTTTTATGGAAAAGGAGAGGATCATCTGGGTCGGTACGAAAAGGTGAAACCAATAAGGTAACGGGCTCTTTGGGGGGGGGAGGTGGCACTCTCGTTGAAAAATGAAAATGGCCGGTGGTGTCCAACTGTAAACGGACTACCAGGAGCTCAGGGTGAAGACCAGCCAACGCTGCCATTCTGTCTCGGACCCCATCAATATCTAGGGGTAGACCGAAGGCTTGAGCCGATTTGCTCAGACGTTCCAGATGCTCTTGAAGCAAGGCATAGCGGTTCAGGTCGCAGCTATTTTTAAACTTGCCTCCAACGGTTTCCCGCAACAGCAAAGTCTCAAACAGATAAAAACCTTCCTGCAGCCTAGCCTCTCCTAGAATAGCTGCGGGATCAGGGCACCAGTTTTTACCCCGGGAAAAATCTGTGATGGCGGGTGAGGTGGCAAATGTCGCTTTGAGCAAGGTTTCGTCGTACTCGGCAACAGCCTGTGCATCCCAGACTATTCCCGAGCCGATGCCCAACCGACAGTGGCCATCGCGATGGGTTAGGGTACGAATAGCAACGTTAGCAGTGAAATCACCATCAGGGCGGAAAAGACCTACTGTGCCGGTGTATACCCCCCGAGGTTCAGTTTCTAGTGCGGCGATCAATTCCATAGTGTGATGCTTAGGTGCTCCCGTTACCGATGCCCCTGGGAACACCGCTCGGATAAGTTCAAGAAGTGAGATCTGCGGGCTGAGCTCACCGGTGACGGTGCTTACCATCTGCCATACGGTGCGATAGGGCTCTATCCCGTAAAGTGAGGGCACCGCCACGCTACCGACGCGACACACTCTCCCCAGATCGTTGCGTACCATATCCACGATCATGAGGTTTTCTGCTCGCTCTTTGGCCGTTTCTACCAATTGGTAGGCCAGTGTTACATCTTCTCCCTGAGAGGCCCCTCGTGGCCGCGTCCCCTTCATGGGACGGCTTTCTAAGCGCGGGCCATCGCGACGTAGTAATAATTCAGGAGACAGGCTCAGGATTTGGCTGTCACCAAGATCGAGAAAAGCGGCATAAGGTACGGACTGGCGTGCCACCAGGGCTAAAAAGTAATCCAGAGGATCGATGGTAGCGGACGGTGCAGCCAGAAGGTCGAAGTGTCCTCGCACCGTATAATTCACCTGATAGGTATCACCAGCTCCAATGTATTGGCGGATTTTGCTAATCCCGGCTATGTAATCCTGCCGGGATATGCTGAGCGCTGGTTTAACTCCAGACAGGGCAGTGGCTACCTGGGAGACGTCAACACCAGCCAGCCATTCGTTCCACACCGCCACAGGGATTACCACCACCGAAGCTGGCTCATAGACAGCCATCCACGCCAGTGGCTGGGTAGATTGGTTATCTCTACCTGCTTGCGTGTCTCTCCCTTGCGACCATTGAGTTGCTAAACCAAAAGCGGTTCCGGCTTCATAAGCCAGGTAGCCGGCTACGTAATTTCCTGTTTGTTGCGCTCGCTCTACTTCCTCTAACAGAGGAGCGACTTCTTCCGGCTTGGTAGCAAGCAAAATCTTGGTTGGGTTGGAACACAGCAGGGCATCGTTAGACGGTGCGGCTAGGGGAGTTGGGCGAGGCCCCCAAGCTCCTTTGCCAGCAAACAACGCAAGACCCCTATGTCGAGATAAAGGCTGAATCATCAATAATTAGCTCGGCGACCAAACGGAACAGTGGTTGCCGCCAATGCCCGATAATTACCATCACCACTGACTTGGTAACCCATTACATTTCGTCCCATAGCCGCTATTTGGTCCTCATACCACAGGGGCACATAGGGCAAATCTGTGGCTAATTGTGCTTGCAGGGCCTGATACAGTCGGACCTGGTCGGCAGGGTCGCTTTGTATTTCTGCTTGATCAATAAGGTTATCTATCTGAGGATTTTGATAGTGTCCCCGATTAGCGCCTGCCGGAGGAAAAGCGTTGCTGTGGAAGACATAGCGAAAAATACCGGGGGTCTTGATGGCGACCCAGGACAGACTATAGATTTGGAATCGCCCTGTTTTAATGTCACCGTAAAATGTTCCCCAGTCGTAACTCCGTAAATCTACCTGAATGCCCACCTGGGCCAATTGATGTTGGATGACGGTCGCTATTCGTACTCGTAGTGGATCGTTAGAAGTTTTATACACCAGAGATAGGGGAGGCTTACCATTTTCATCACCGGGGGTGGCATAGCCCGCCGCCGCCAGCAGCCTCTTAGCCCGGGCTGGATCGTAGGTTGGCCCCGCCAACGAGGGATGGCCAGCCCAGTGCTCGGGGGGAAGTAAACTGGCTGCTGGTCGAGCCGACCCCGCCAGGAGATAGCGAATGATAGCCGGTCCATCAATAGCCGCCGCCACCGCTTGGCGTACTCCCTCGTCAGCTGTCACCGGATCGGCAAGATTGAATCCCAAATAAGCAAAAGTAGTCCCTTGAGTCCGTTGTACCCGTAATTCAGGTTGTTTTTCCAGGTAAGTGACTAATTCTGGTGGTAAATCCCCTTGGAGAATATCTATCTCTCCTGTCTCTTA
>CAWUNB010000103.1:0-7052 GCA_963923745.1 uncultured Thiotrichales bacterium | reverse complement strand
CCGGGATCTCACCGTAGGGTATGGAGATACGCTGGTGGGACAATCCGTACTCCAGATCCACCCGCCGGAGTACCGTTTCGAAGTCAGTCATTTCATCGCTGAAGTGTTGGCGGAGCGAGCCCATACCGCCATTCTACCTTTACAAAGAAAAGATGGTCGGCAAGTGATGGTAGATACTCGGTTGGTTCAGGGACGGTGGAATGGTGAATTAGCGCTATTCAAAGTTGCACGGGATATTACTCCCCTCCATCAAGCCCTCTATACCCTTGGGGAACGGGTTAAGGAACAACGCTGCCTTTATGATGTTTTCACTCTAACGGAAAACGTAGACCAACCTGTTGGCGAAGTACTCCAAGCAGTGGTAGAGCGTTTACCAGGAGGATGGCAATGGCCGGAGTTAGCAGAGGTTCGATTAGAGTTAGATGGCCAGGTCTATACCAGTCCCGGTTTCCAAGATACCCCTTGGTGCCAAGAAGTCGCACTACGTCCCGACAAAACCCAGTCGGGTTCACTGCGTCTCTGCTATCAACATTCTCCCCCCAGTGATGGATTGGTTTTCTTGCCGGAGGAAGCCAACCTGTTAGAAGCGGTAGCGGCTCGCCTAACGGCCCTTATCCAACAACATCGTTCCCGCCGTGCTCTCCAAGTACGGGAAGCGGTATTTGTCACCATCGTTGAGCAAGCACCTGATGCTATCGCCCTATTGGATACGGAAACCCTGCGTTTTGTTGAATTTAATACAGCCGCTTGTCGAGATTTGGGATATGACCATGAGGAATTTTCTCAGGTTACTCTAACTGATATTCACGGCATCCTGAATCAGGAACAGATTACTAACACCGTGGGAGCTTTGTTCGACAGAGGCGGTGGTGATTTTGAAAGCCGTCATCGTCACAAAGATGGTTCCCTCATCGATGTTTCCGTCCGAGCCCGCTCCCTCGTCATCAACGATCGCTGTTACTTAGCAGCCACCTGGCGGGATATCAGTGCCCAGAAACAAGCAGAAGCGGCTTTAGCCGCTGCGAAAACAGCTGCAGAATCTGCCAACCAACTCAAGAGTGCTTTTCTAGCCAACGTTAGCCACGAGATCCGCACTCCCCTCACGGCCATTCTGGGGTTCACCGAAACCCTGTTGGAGCCAGGCCAACTTCCGGAACGTCAGTGGCCTACGGTGCGAACCATATTGGATAACGGTCGCCACCTTTATGCCCTGGTTAATGACCTATTGGACCTTTCTAAGATTGAAGCTGGTCGTCTTGATTTAGAAATTATGGATGTGGACCTCCGTGTCTTTTTGGAAGACTGCCTCAATACCCTGCAACCTTTGGCTCGAGCTAAAGGATTGGGACTATCCATCTATCCCGTCCCTCCCCTACCCCGTACTGTCCATTCCGATCCAACTCGACTACGCCAGATACTAATCAATCTATTAAGTAACGCCGTCAAATTTACTGCCCAGGGCAGCGTCAATTTGCTGGCCAGTTGTGATATTCCTGGAGAAACACTCACCTTAAGCGTCCAAGACAGCGGCATTGGTCTTACCCTTGACCAGCAAAATCGGCTATTCCAACCCTTTGTTCAAGGCGATACTTCCGTTACCCGTCGCTTTGGTGGCACGGGTTTAGGTTTATATCTATCCCGTCAATTAGCTGAACGCCTGGGAGGCGAGTTACGGATGGAGAGCACCCCCGGTGTGGGTAGCCTCTTTGTCGTAACGCTCCCTACTGGGCCCTTGAGCGCCAGCGACCTGATTCGAGATTTCTCGACTCAGGAGGTTAGACAAAATATTCCCTTAGCCCTTCCTTCTCCTCCCCAGCTACGAGGACGAGTGTTAGTAGCAGAAGATAATCCCTATAACCAACAGCTGTTGGCCCACCATCTGCTCAAAACCGGTGTTGACGTAGTACTCACCGCCAATGGAGAAGAGGCGGTCGCTCACGCCATGGAAGAGGAGTACCAATTAATCTTGATGGATATGCAGATGCCTATCATGGGAGGACTGGAAGCGGCTCAGTTGCTGAGTAATGCCCTGTGTCCTGCTCCCATCATCGCCCTCACTGCCCATTCCACAGCAGCCCATCGGCGCGAAGCGGAGCTGGCTGGGTGTAGCGGTTTCCTAACCAAACCAGTGGATTGGGCCACGTTTTATCAAATGTTGGCTCACTACCTTCCAGCCGCTTCTCAGAGCCAATCTGCTCCACCACCACCAGCCGGTGATACCGCAGTAGAGGAATTGGCAGAACGTTTCCGCGCTTCACTTCCCGAGACCCTTACCACTCTTCATCAGGCCTTGGTGGCTGGCGATCTCACCCGAGTAGCCGAGTTAGCTCACCAGATCAAGGGAGTTGCTAAGGGATTCGGCCATGTTGCTCTGGGAACCACTGCCGCTGTGCTGGAAACCGCTGCTCGGGCTGGAGAGGCCCTACCTTCAGCGACAGCATTGGCAGTGTTGAGTCAGCAGGTAGAAGGCTTAACCGAGCCACCGTTATAGGCGCGTTGGGCACGCTATAATCCGCCAGCCCTTTTTGAACCTGGAATCCCCATGAAGCGTGTAACACCCGAGATTTTGCGGCAGATGAAACAGGCTAAGGAACGGTTTGCTTGCCTGACGGCCTACGATGCTAGCTTTGCCAGCCTACTGGAAGAGGCGGGAGTGGAAGTGTTGCTGGTGGGCGATTCCTTGGGAATGGTGGTACAAGGACGGAGTAGCACTTTACCGGTAACCATGGATGATATGGTGTACCACACTCACTGCGTTGCCCAGGGAACACGTCAGGCCCTATTGATAGCCGATCTACCTTTTTTGAGCTACTCCTCTCCACAGCGGGCCCTGGAACAGGCCGGTCGGCTGATGGCCGCTGGTGCACAGATGGTGAAGCTGGAGGGCGGAGGAATGCTGGTGGATACGGTGAACGGTCTAAGTCAGTGGGGTATTCCTGTCTGCGGCCACTTAGGTCTATTGCCCCAATCGGTCAACAAATTAGGGGGCTACCGAGTGCAAGGGCGGGAGGATGCTCAAGCTCGGCGTATCCTGGAAGACGCCAAGGCACTGGAGCAGGCCGGTGCCGATTTATTAGTACTGGAATGCGTGCCAGCACCTTTGGCTCAGGAGATCACAGCGGCTTTAACTATTCCAGTGATTGGTATCGGTGCTGGAGCCGGTTGTGATGGCCAAGTTTTAGTACTCTACGATATGTTAGGGATCACTCCCGGCAAACGCCCTCGTTTTAGCCGAGATTTCATGGTGGGAGCCGGCAGCATCCCCGCTGCTGTGGCCAATTTTGTGACAGCAGTCAAAACCGGTCACTTCCCAGGACCAGAGCACAGCTACGCTTAAAGCTATTCACCGACTATGCACACTGTTCATACCATTGCTGCTCTGCACCAAGTATTAGCTAATTGGCGCAAGGAAGGCCGCACCGTTGCCCTGGTTCCCACGATGGGCAATTTGCACCAGGGGCACCTGGAACTAGTGCGCCACGCTCAGGGTTTGGCCGATCGAGTCGTAGTTACCCTGTTTGTGAACCCACTCCAATTTGCCGCCGGTGAGGACTACCACCGCTATCCCCGGACCCTGGAGGCCGATAGTCAACAATTGGTCGCTCAGGGAGCGGACTTACTCTTCGCCCCAACTGCCCATGAAATTTATCCTCGAGGAATGGCTAATATTACCCAGGTTACCGTACCTAAGCTGGGAGATATCCTCTGCGGAGCCAGTCGTCCAGGTCATTTCACCGGGGTAGCCACCGTCGTCAATTTGCTGTTCAATCTTGTTCAGCCTCAACTGGCCGTATTTGGGGAAAAAGATTGCCAGCAATTGCTAATCATTCGCCGCATGGTGGCGGACTTACATTTGCCCATCACCATCATCCCCTACCCGACGGTACGAGAATCCGATGGTTTGGCTATGAGCTCTCGCAATGGCTACCTTTCTCCAGCGGAACGGCGGCAAGCACCAGCCTTGGCGGCCCTACTCCGTGATTTGGCGGAAGCAATAAAAACGGGAGCAACGGATTGGCTATCTCTGGAAGAACAGGCACGGCAAGCGCTAATAGCCGCAGGGTTTAAACCGGATTACTGCACAATACGTCGGGGAGTAGATCTAGCCGTCCCCGAAGTAGGAGATCAGGAACTGGTCATTTTGGCAGCCGCTTGGCTGGGACAGACCCGTCTTATCGATAACCTAGTGGTTAAGCGTTCCTTAGCACCGCGCCAACCCTAGGCACTTTCCGGAGAAAGTGCGCTATCATCCCCAGCGGCCTCCCTGCTCTGGGACTGGTGTCAAGAAAAAAGAAAATAAGAAGATTCTGAAATATCAATTTGATTCTTTGCCTAGTACCCCCCAGGGGATTTTTGGAGGTCCGTGGAATGTCCCTGTCGCGCCGTGAATTTATCAGACTATTGGGTCTTGCAGGGGCAGCTGGATTATTACCCCGCTGGGGGTTGGCTTCCCATAAACAACCCACTGACCTCTATGAGGTACCTCGCTTTGGCGAAGTGCGCCTATTGCACTTTACCGATACCCACGCGCAGTTGCTACCAGTCTATTTTCGCGAGCCCAGCGTTAATTTAGGTATGGGAGATTTCCGTGGTCGCGCTCCCCATTTAGTGGGTAAAGCTTTTCTAGATCATTTTGGAATAGTCAACGACCCACTGGGTTCCCATGCTTTTACTTATCTAGAATTTGAAGAAACCGCACGTCGTTATGGTCAAGTAGGTGGATTTGCCCACCTCCATACGTTGGTCAAGCAATTACGGGCGATTGCCGGTGAAGGCAATAGTCTATTACTAGATGGGGGAGATACGTGGCAAGGTTCTGGCACCGCGTTATGGACTCAAGGCCAAGATATGGTAGATGCCTGTAAGTTGTTAGGTGTGGATTGCATGGTAGGTCATTGGGAATTTACTTATGGTGAAGAACGGGTTAAAGAAATTGTTGCTAATGATTTAGAAGGGCATATCGATTTTCTTGCCCATAATATCCAGGATAATGAATTTGGTGATCCCGTTTTCAAGCCGTATGCTTTGAAAAGAGTGGGGGGTCATTTGGTAGCTATTATTGGGCAAGCGTTTCCTTACACGCCTATCGCCAATCCTCGTTATAAAATTCCCCGTTGGTCATTTGGTATCAATGAAGAACACGCTCAACAAATGGTGGAAGAAGTACGTAAGCAAGGCGCAGAAGTGGTAGTTTTATTATCCCATAATGGAATGGATGTAGATCTTAAAATGGCTAGTCGTGTCCAGGGAATTGATGTCATCTTGGGAGGGCATACCCACGATGGAATGCCAGCACCCAGTTTAGTAACTAATAGTAGTGGAAAGACATTAGTCGTCAATTCTGGCTCTCAAGGGAAATTTCTATCCCTACTAGATTTTGAAGTAAAAGATGGTCAGGTTAAAGATTTTCGTTATCGTTTATTGCCTGTTTTTTCCAATTTGTTAATGCCAGCTCCAGAGATGATGGCACTAATAGATAATGTACGTAGGCCCTATCTAGATAAATTAGGAGAAAAATTAGCGACTACTGAGCAAACCCTTTATCGGCGTGGCAATTTTAACGGTACTTTCGATCAAGTGATTGTAGATGCCCTGCGCCATGTTAAAGGGGCAGATGTTGCTTTTTCTCCAGGATTCCGCTGGGGAACTACTGTCCTGGCGGGCGACGATATTACTTTTGAGCGAGTAATGGATCAAACTGGCCTAACCTACCCCAAAGTAACTCTAACTCCCATGACAGGGGAAAAAATTCATACCATTATGGAAGATGTTTGTGACAACCTATTCAACAAGGATCCCTATTACCAGCAAGGAGGTGATATGGTTCGGGTAGGGGGAGTCGATTATGTATTAGATCCGAATGAAACTATCGGCAAGCGAATTAGTGAAATTCATATAGCGGGTAAACCTATCGAAGCAAATAAAGAATATTTGGTGGCAGGTTGGGCCAGCGTAGTAGAACAACCAGATAATTTAGAAAATATTTGGGATGTGGTAGCCAATTATCTACGGGAAAAGAAGACAATTCGTATTGAGCATATGAATGTACCAAAACTCAAGAATGTAGCTGGCAATCCCGGTATTGCTGATTATTCAGGGGAAATACTAAATTAAAAACAAGCTTTAGCCGAGATGTAGGTAGCATTTCAATTGAACGATAACTGGGGGTTTGGGCATGAAAAATAAGTATCGCGTTGCTATATTGGGGGGAATATTAGCGGGATTATTGACTTCTCCTGCTTTTATGACGCCTGCGGCTGCTAAAGGTGCGGCGTTAAGGGGATTGGCCGGTGCAGCTGCTTCCGTTATCGGTTCGGATGCTGAGCCTAAAGAGGAAAAACCAGTAATAACCAACGAAATTAGGCGCTTGCTGTTTTCTTCTCTTCGGGGTAACTGTATTGCTTGCCACAAAATTGAAGGAGGCGAATCCCCTGGAAATATTGGGCCAGCACTGGAAAATATGGACAATCGTTTCCCCAATAAGGCAGATTTACGTGCCCAAATATGGGATGCTTCAAAGAGGAATCCCAGTACCGTCATGCCTCCTTTCGGGCGACATGAAATACTGACTGAGAAAGAAATTGATTTGATCGTTGATTATCTGTATGCCCTGTAGTGTTGCAAGCAAGAGGAGATACCAAGGTGACTAATAATCGTAGGACGTTTCTAAAGGGTACCCTGGCAACCAGCCTAGTGGGCGTTGCCGTCGGTAGCGGTCTGTTAAACCCCAACCGGGTTTTGGCTGCGTGGCCAACGGAATCGTTTGCCGCTAAGGATGTGAAGGGGGCGGTGGGTGGAGAAGCAACAGTTTCTGATCAAATTGTTATTAAAGCTCCTGATATTGCAGAAAATGGTGCTGTCGTTCCTGTAACTGTGGAGAGCACATTGCCCAATGTGGAATCCATCGCCATCTTAGCCAAAGAGAATCAGTCACCTTTGGTGGCGGAATTTTTACTGGGACCAGGTATTCAAGCAAATGTTTCTACGCGAATCAAAATGGCTAAGACTTCCGATATCGTTGCTGTAGTGAAGTCCGGAGGCAAACTATTTAG
>CAWUNB010000102.1:0-7074 GCA_963923745.1 uncultured Thiotrichales bacterium | reverse complement strand
GTCGGCAGCGTCAGATGTGTATAAGAGACAGCATTTTACGGGCTGACAATAGGGGCGAAGGAGGTGGGTTAGCGCTAACCGCCCTAGCGGCTAATTCAGTACGCTCGCGGCCCGTATTATATCGTTGGTTGCTATTACTAGGGGTATTCGGAGCGACTTTATTTTATGGTGATAGTCTTATTACCCCGGCTATTTCCGTATTAGCGGCTATCGAAGGGTTAGATATTATTACTCCAACCCTTAATCCCTATGTTGTTCCTATTACCTTAGTGATTTTAATTGGGCTATTTTTAGTACAACGTTTTGGTACCAGCGCCGTTGGACGTTTTTTTGGTCCTATTATTGTTTTATGGTTTATTACTTTGGGAATTATGGGGCTGGTTTATATCGTACAAGAACCCGCTATTCTGGCCGCCCTTAATCCTCTTCAGGCTTGGACGTTCCTAACAGAACGGGGTTGGCAACTATCGGCTACAGTAGGAGCGATTGTTCTTACCCTCACCGGTGCCGAAGCCCTATATGCCGATATGGGCCACTTCGGGCGCAAACCCATTCAGCTCGCGTGGAATGTGCTGGTATTTCCCTGCTTAATCCTGAACTACATGGGCCAGGGCGCATTGCTCATGGTCGATCCGACGGCGATTGAAAATCCCTTCTACCGTTTATTCGGAGAAGCCTGGATATTGCCGGCGGTGGTGTTAGCCACCCTCGCCGCCATCATTGCCTCGCAAGCGGTGATTTCTGGCACCTATTCCATGACCAAGCAGGCCATTCAGCTGGGGTTCATGCCCCGGATGACGGTGAACTACACTTCAGCGCGGGAAGGTGGGCAGATCTATCTGCCGGCGGTTAACTGGATGGTGTTATTTGGGGTGGTGGTAGCGGTGTTGTTCTTTGGTAGTTCTTCGGCGTTGGCCGGGGCTTACGGTATTGCAGTGACCCTAACCATGCTTGTCAGCACCCTATTGACTTACTTTGTGGTGAGGGAGGGTTGGAAGTTTCCTGCCCCTCTGGCTATTGGCTCTACTATCTTCTTTTTAGCCATTGATGGCGTCTTGGTTGCCGGGTGTGCAGTGAAATTTTTTGATGGCGGTTGGTTTCCGCTGGGATTGGGACTCATTTTGTTCGGATTGATGAGCACTTGGTCCTGGGGGCGGAAGCTGTTGATTGCTATCATTCGCCGAGAAGGTATGGCCTTGCAAACCTTTATCGGTGATCCCGGCTTGTCCGAAAAGAAAAGAGTCGAACGTACAGCAATTTACCCGGTAACAGATCCTTCCACCGTACCCTGGGCATTACTACACAATCTCAAGCATAATCAGGTTCTGCATCAAAAAAACGTAATTTTAACGGTAGTATTTCATGAAGTGCCTTGGGTGCCCATGGCTGATCGGGTCGAGGTAGAGTCGTTAGGGCATAGCTTTTGGCGCGTAACATTGCACTTTGGTTTTATGAACAGGCCCGATGTGCCAAGGGGATTGGAGCTGGTGAATTCGGATGGATTGAAAATTGACCCAGGTCAAACATCCTACTTCCTGAGCCGGGAAATTATGTCAACTATTTCCATGGAAGGCTTTTCGGTAAAGAGGTTAGTAAATTGGCGTAAACGCCTGTTTGCAACGATGAACCATAATGCCAGCGGTGTCGTGGAGTTTTTCCACCTACCCGCTAATGCCGTAGTAGAATTAGGAGCTTATGTGCAGCTGTGATGTGCAGTTTCTGGAGAAAGGGAGATTTCTGGGGCTGTTTTTTAGAGAAAAAAGAGGGAATCAACGGGGAGGCTAACCGGCTAACCCGTTGAAACTCTGGAGAGCTTTAACCATAACTAAAAACTTGAGGAGATACAGAGAAATGAGTGCTGGACTGATATTTGCCCTAGTCTGCGCCCTGGGGGCCATCGGGTACGGAATTGTCTCCGCCCGTTGGATTCTGGAGCGTCCCACGGGGAACGAACAAATGCGTGCCATTGCCGCCGCCGTGCAAGAAGGGGCGCAAGCCTACTTACAGCGGCAATACCTCACCATCGCAGCGGTGGGTGTTGTATTAGCGGTTGTGGTTTGGGAAATACCCAAGCTGGGAATGCACACCGCCATCGGTTTTATCATTGGTGCGGTGCTGTCAGGCGCGGCGGGTTACATTGGTATGAACGTGTCGGTACGGGCCAATGTGCGTACCGCTGAAGCGGCCCGCAAAGGCTTGAACGAAGCCCTCCATGTGTCCTTCCAGGGCGGTGCCATTACCGGCTTGCTGGTGGTGGGATTAGGTCTGTTAGGCGTTGCCGGTTACTTCGCCGTTCTGAAGACCATGGGTGTGGGCGACGGTAGCCTGGAGTCCCTCATTCATCCCTTAGTAGGGCTGGGCTTTGGTTCTTCCCTCATCTCCATCTTCGCCCGTTTGGGCGGCGGTATCTTCACCAAGGGCGCTGACGTGGGTGCCGACTTGGTGGGTAAAGTGGAATCCGACATTCCCGAGGATGACCCCCGTAATCCTGCTGTTATCGCCGACAACGTAGGCGACAACGTGGGTGACTGCGCGGGAATGGCCGCTGACCTGTTTGAAACCTATGCCGTAACCACGGTAGCGACCATGTTGCTCGGTTCTCTGTTGTTCCCCAACGTGGGTGACAGCCCAGTGGTTTACCCCTTAGCGTTGGGCGGGTTGTCCATTATCGCGTCCATCGTCGGTACTCGGTTCGTTAATGCCGTTCCTGGCGGCAGCATCATGAATGCCCTGTATCGCGGCCTGTCGGTCGCCGGTGGTTTGTCTTTAGTCGCCTTCTACTTTATGACGACTTGGTTGGTGGACGATCACCTGTTGGATTCAGTCCTCAGCCTGAGTGGTGGTTCCATTAATCGCCTGTACGGGGCCTCAGTCATTGGTTTGGTTCTGACCGGAGCGCTGGTATTCATTACCGAGTACTACACCAGCACCCAATTCCGCCCGGTACGCCACGTTGCCCAAGCCTCTACCACCGGTCACGGTACTAACATCATTGCTGGGTTAGCCGTTTCCATGGAATCCACCGCTTGGCCAGTGCTGGCGGTGTGTGCCGCTATCTGGGGCGCTTATACCCTGGGTGGTATTTACGGTATTGCCATTGCCGCTACGTCCATGCTGTCCATGGCCGGTATCATCGTTGCCCTCGACGCCTACGGCCCCATCACCGACAACGCCGGTGGTATTGCCGAGATGGCCAAGCTGCCCGATTCCGTGCGGCAGATTACCGATGCCCTGGATGCGGTGGGTAACACCACCAAAGCTGTCACCAAAGGCTATGCCATTGGTTCTGCCGGGTTAGCCGCTCTGGTGCTGTTTGCCGACTTTACCCACGGCGTCGCTAAGATGGGCCAGCATTTCGCTTTCGATTTGTCGGATCCGGCGGTCATCATCGGCCTGTTCATCGGTGGCATGGTGCCCTACCTGTTCAGTGCCATGGGTATGGAAGCCGTGGGCCGGGCCGCTGGCGCGGTGGTCGTCGAAGTCCGTCGTCAGTTCCGGGAAATCGCCGGCATCATGGAAGGCACCGGTCGGCCCGATTACGGCACTTGCGTCGATATGCTGACCAAAGCCGCCATTCGGGAAATGATTATCCCCTCGTTGTTGCCCGTGTTGGCTCCTCTCGCTACCGCTTTTGCCCTCAATGCCCTTATGGGACCGGGAGCGGGTGTGCGGGCCTTAGGTGGCATGTTAATGGGTACCATCGTGACCGGCTTGTTCGTGGCCATTTCCATGACCACCGGCGGCGGTTGCTGGGACAATGCTAAGAAGTACATTGAAGAAGGTAATCACGGTGGTAAGGGCTCAGATGCCCATAAAGCCGCTGTGACCGGTGATACCGTTGGCGACCCCTATAAGGATACCGCCGGCCCGGCGGTTAACCCCTTAATCAAGATCGTCAACATCGTTGCGCTGTTGATCGTGCCCTTGGTAGCGTAATCTGGGACGCGGCCGGCTCGGAGACGCTAGGCGTCTCCGAGCTTTGCCAGCGGCACCCCTTGCCAACACGGTATACGCTCCATGGATCTCATTGTTATTCTGCTAGCCATTGCTTTAGATCAAGTTTTAATTACCTTAGCTATGGCCATTGATCGGGCAGAGCAGGCCCCCGATGATTCGCCGTCGTGGTTAAGCCGGTTACCCCTACTGCAACGTTTACCCCAGCTCAAACAATTGCCATTGTTGTTGTTAGATCATCTCTGCCAGCGTTCTGGCAACGTAGGTCTGGCGGGTGTGGCTATTGGTGTAGCTCTGCTGTACTGGCTCCTTCATCGTATTATGCCGTTATTCGGACTGCTGCTATCAGTAGCCATTCTGACAGCGAGCTTAGGACTCAGGGAGTTGACCATCCAGGTACAAGCCTATCTCGAAGGACGAGAACAGGAAGATAGTGAATTGACCAACGACGCTGCTGCAGCTTTACTGGAACGGGAAATTGGTCAGGGAGAGGGTGGAATGGCTTTAACAGGAGAGGTACTAACTGCTGTACTGGTAAATGGTCATGCCCGAGGAGCCGGGGTGTTATTTTGGTTTCTCATCGCAGGCCCTGGTGGTGCTCTGCTCTATACCTTGGCCCAGCGGATGACCCGTCAGCCCTGTGAAAAAATGGATAAAGATTGGCCTACTCCTCGTCAATGGTTGCCTTGGCTAGACTGGGTTTCAGTACGCCTCACGGCGTTGGCCTATGGCGTAGCCGGCTCCCTTACCCACGCCATCGCTGCCTGGAAAAGTTTGCCCAAGGCTGTGGATAATGGTGGCTTGTTGGTTGCTACTGGCAGCGCTGCGCTCCTGTTAGAAACTAGTGAGAATTGTGATATTCCACCGGGAGCTTCCTTACCACTGCAGGACAGCACTGTGGATAAAGCCCAGGCCCTGGTATGGCGTGCCTTGGTTGCTTGGGTGGCGGTAGTCGCACTGATTACCTTCGGCTATTGGCTGTAAACCCTAGCTAGCTAATAGCCGTACGCGCAACCGACGGAAGGCAGTGGGATCCACGCCGTCTGCCACTAGTACCACGGAATGGTAGCGGAGGTACCAGGGCGCTCCCGCCAATCGGAAGCGCAGAGTCACTAAGAGAGGGGTGACGAAGCTGCCGGGTTCTAGCGTCCCCTTCATCACCTGGCCACCGGCTGTGGCCAGGGTCCATTCTCCTGCCGTGTCCCACACCAATCGCACCACCGATTTTGCACTTAACAACATGGCATGATCTCGCAGCGCAGTAGCTAAGCTACCGGCGATTCCAATAGCAATTCCCACTGCCAACCATTCAGGCAGGATTAGCAATGGGATGACAGCCAGGGTAGCGCTGTGGGCAACCAGCAAAAACACTCCCAACTGGCGAGAAGGTCGGAGATCGAGTTGCAAAGGAGCGTCGGGTCTATGGGGCATGGCATGTGTTGTCGCGGCTAACAGGATTAGAGATTGATGACGGATTTAGACTACCAGTGGATGACCCAAGCGTTGGATTTGGCTCATCGGGCAAAAAACCTAGGTGAAGTTCCAGTAGGTGCCTTAGTGGTAAGAGACGGTGTTCTGTTAGGGAAAGGATGGAACCGTCCCATTGAGTCCACCGATCCCACAGCCCACGCTGAAATTCAAGCTCTGCGGGCGGCATCTCTGGCCGTTGGTAATTACCGCCTCTCTGGAACGACTCTCTATTGCACCCTTGAGCCTTGTGCTATGTGCGTTGGAGCTATTATCCATGCTCGCGTAAGTCGTTTGGTATTCGGTGCTTACGACCAGCGTACTGGCGCGGTGGTTAGCCAGTTACCACTACTGGATGCGCCTTTTTTTAACCATCGCTTGCCATGGGAAGCTGGAGTACTGGCAGAGGAGTGTGGGGCACTGTTACGCCAGTTTTTCCGAGAGCGGAGAACATCGCGAACGAATATTAACGGGGTACTCGAGTAACCCGCAACACGCCGGGTAAGTGCCGAGTTCTAGCCATAATCTTTGCCAAATGTCGGCGATTTTGCACTGCTAAAGTAAAATGTAAGGTAGAGTTTTGCCCATCCCGGTCTTTCACTACAACGTTTTCGATGTTACTCCCTTGGTCCGCAATAACTGCTGCTACTGCCGCTAACACTCCCCGTCGATCAGCTACCGAGAGTTCTAGTTCAACAGTAAAATAACGGGTAATTTTTTCTACTTCAGCCCAAGCTACATCTACTGATCTTTCCGGGTGATGTTGATATTCAGCGATAGCTGTTTTGCATACTCCGGTATGAACAATAATTCCCCGATTAGCATTGACAAAACCAACAATGGTATCCCCTGGAATAGGATGACAACATTTACCGCCGTAGGTAACTACTGCACCTTCAGTACCCTTAATAGTGATGGGTTGCTGAGAAGATGTGGTAGATTTTGTAATACCAGCATTATCATTACGGGTCAGGGCTTGGGTAATATGCCATGCTGTTAACATAGCCGGTCTTCTGCCTAAACCGATATCCTCCATTAATCCATCTATATCGGTCATTTTAAAATCCCGTAATGTTACAGTTATTACTTCAGGAGGAATCTTAGCGAGGGATAATGACTGCTCGGCCAAAACTTTTTCTAATAAGAATCGACCAAAATTAATAGCCGATTTCCGATCAAAAACTTTAAGATGGTGACGAATTCTTGATCTAGCTTTAGCGGTAACAACAAAATCTAACCAAGCTGGATTAGGGTGTGCGCTGGGGCTGGCAACAATTTCAACCCGTTGACCACTGCTCAGGGGGGTTCGTAACGGAGCAAAACGGCTGTCGATTTTAACTCCTACACAAGTGTTACCGAGATTAGTATGAACAGCATAGGCAAAATCTACTGCTGTGGCACCGCGAGGCAATTCAATAATTTTACCATTAGGGGTAAATACATAAACTTCATCTGGAAATAAATCTATTTTAACATTTTCAATAAATTCAATGGAACTATCACTGGTTTGCTGAATTTCGACTAAATTGTGCAGCCATTTCATAGCCCGCTTTTTGGCATCACTACCAGGATTATCACCACTTTTATATAACCAATGGGCAGCAATACCTGCGTCAGCTACTTTTTCCATATCTTCGCTGTAGATTTGAACAT
>CAWUNB010000101.1:0-7092 GCA_963923745.1 uncultured Thiotrichales bacterium | reverse complement strand
TTGTAGCTTGGGCGCAGTAGGATCCCCTTCCTTTAGGGTGGGGAGGATGTCAATCAGATCGATACTTCCCTGAGAGTAGCAGAAAACCGCTCACACGCACCCTTATTCGATTACGACCGGGCGTTAAGTAGGGGCGTGCCAGCGCTGCGCCCCTACCCGTTTGCCTACTAGGAACCGCTTACCACTTCTACTTTTGGCCGATTATCCCGTTCCCGAGAAGTATTTTCTTCATCGCTACTTGGTAATTTTGATGAGTTATCCCCATCAAATTCCTCCATTTCCTCTCCTTCGTTATTCTCTCCACCGTCGCTCCCCGTCCCTTGTTCACTGCTATTCCGATCAGCATTGTAGGGACCTGGCCGCCGCCGCCGCCGTCCCCCCCGCCGTCCTCGCCGGGTTGGACGGCGTTCGTTGCCATCTTCTCCTTCTTGAGGAGCGCCTTCATCCGCTGGGATAGCTTCCGTAGCGGTGTCAGGAGCGGTAAGTTCTTCCGGTAACTCTTGTTGGAGGGCAGGTACTGTTCCCGTGGAGGAAGGTGGAGTGGCCACTGGTAGCGCAGGAGGCAGTGGAACTGCTACTGATTCTTCCCTAACAGGTATTGGAGCTTGTTCCACCGGTGACGGGAGTTCAGAAGGAGGTGAGGCAATAGCTGCCACCTCTGGCAGAGCTACCCCAAGGGTTGATGGGAACTCTGGCCGATTTTCCCCGTCATTCCGTTGTTCCGAGCGTTCTCCGGGGAAAGGACGATCAGGGCGATTTTCTGCTCGCTCCCCCCGGTCCCGCCGATCTGGTCGGCGTTGTTCCTGACGCTCTGGCCGTTCAGAACGTTCTGGCCGAGGAGGACGCTCGTAGGAACGGGAATCTGGTCGGTTTGTTGGGGTATCTCGACTCTCCCGAGGTGAACTATCTCGTTGGGGACGGGACGGCTTATCACTACGGGGTTCCCGTTCTGGCCGACTATCCCGCCGATCGCTTTCTAGCCTACTCCCTGATCGGAAAGGTGGAGTTGAAGAACGGTGCTCCGTCCGGGGGGAAGGCGCAGGACGAGTCGGACGGGAGCTAGGGGGTGTTGGTGACGGCTCAGCGGGGGCCACGGTAGGAGAAGACTGACCCCGTAGAACATTGAATAACCGACGAAACCATCCCGTTGGCGCTGCAGCAACTGGCTCTGGCGGAGGAGGGGCAAGAGGCGGCGATGGTGGTGCTTCTGTCACGCGGTTGGGCAAGGTGACAGCTGGTGGGGGGGCTGGACGGGCTAGATTTTCCTCCCCACTGGGAAGACGCAGAGTGTCCACCTCTGGCTCCGTCATTGTGACTAATTGATAACTGGGATGTGGCTCCTCTGGTAATTCATCAGCTCGCAATCGGTCTACCAGGAAACGGGGGGTTTCCAATTGGGCATTAGGGAGCACTAACACTTGAATCCCATTACGGGCTTCAATAGCGCTAATGGCGTGGCGTTTCTCGTTAAGGAGGAAAGTCGCTACATCCACCGGCACTTGGGCGGTAACGCGCCCGGTTTTATCCTTGAGGGATTCTTCTTCCATTAGGCGCAGGATGGAGAGGGCTAAAGATTCCACCCCTCGGATGGTTCCCTGGCCGTTACAACGGGGGCAAACGATCTGGCTGGATTCACCTAAAGAGGGACGTAGACGCTGGCGAGACATCTCTAGTAGACCAAATCGGGAAATTCGTCCCACCTGAACCCTTGCCCGATCTACTTTAAGGGCTTCTTTTAAGCGATTCTCCACCTCTCGCTGATTACGGGCCGGGGTCATATCGATAAAATCGATAACTATCAATCCGCCAATATCCCGTAACCGCAATTGCCGGGCAATTTCGTCAGCGGCTTCTAGGTTGGTATTAAGGGCGGTTTCTTCAATATCCCCGCCTTTAGTGGCTCGCCCCGAGTTGATGTCAATGGATACCAAGGCTTCGGTATGATCAATGACAATGGCTCCCCCTGAAGGTAACCGTACTTCCCGCTGAAAAGCAGACGCGATTTGGCTTTCGATTTGGAAGCGAGAAAACAGGGGAACAGTGTCTTTGTACAGCTTGACCTTGCTCAAGCTGGCGGGCATGACTTGCTGCATGAAATCCCGGGCTTGCTGGTAGACCTCTGGTTTATCCACCAAGATCTCACCGATATCATTACGCAAGTAATCCCGAATAGCCCGCACCACGATATTACTTTCTTGATATACCAAAAACGGGCCGGGCCGTTCTTTTGCTGCGTCTTCAATAGAGCGCCATAGTTGCAGCAGGTAATCTAGATCCCATTGCAACTCATCTACACTTTTGCCGACGCCGGCAGTACGTACGATTAGCCCCATGCCATCAGGAATGTCCAATTCACTCATGGCATCCCGTAGCTCGTTGCGTTCTACCCCTTCAATGCGCCGAGAAACTCCCCCAGCTCGAGGGTTATTAGGCATAAGCACCAAATAACGCCCAGCCAAGCTGATGAAGGTAGTCAGGGCGGCACCCTTAGTACCCCGCTCTTCCTTATCCACTTGCACTACCACTTCTTGGCCTTCGTCCAGCAATTCCCGGATACCCCGATTAGGGGCTTCGGATTTGAAGTAGGCTCGGGCGATTTCCTTAAGGGGCAAAAAACCGTGGCGCTCCGCGCCGTAATCAATAAAAGCGGCTTCTAAACTGGGTTCAAGACGGGTAATACGACCCTTGTAGATGTTGGATTTTTTAGTCTCCCGGAGTGACGTTTCGATGTCTAAATCGTAGAGGCGTTGGCCGTCCACCAACGCCACCCGCAACTCCTCGGGCTGAGTGGCGTTAAACAGCATTCTTTTCATTGCGGTCGTTCTCGTAGGCGCCCGATCCGGCTTCGCCCGGGTGGCTCATTGCCGGGTGCTCTAGGGATATGCCAAGGCATGGAAGCCGGCTAGGGCGTGCGTTGACGCCTTGACAGGAGCGGGGAAGGGGCTGCGACCACCAGAGGTCACACAGACACCGGCCGGTGGGGCGGCGACAGGATGTTGGTAGGCTCTGGTCAATCGACGGGCCGGCGTCCAAAGCGCCTGCCATTCTGGTTATCGAGGCTTACCCTGTGGTAACGACCTCGAAAAATATTTACCCCCACCAAAGAACCGCCCCCCCAGGGAGCGAAAACTTAAAACATGGCGGGTGGGTCAATATAACAATCCACCATCCCGGCGGCAAACGGTTGAGTGAGATTGTGGGGTTTGAGAATGGAGGGAATAAAATTGGCGCGCCCAAGAGGACTCGAACCTCTGACCTTTGGCTCCGGAGGCCAACGCTCTATCCATCTGAGCTATGGGCGCGTAACAGAACAACTGAACCCCCCCTGATGGTTCGATAATTACCGTTCCCCAGGTGGGTTGGACATGAGCCGCCTATCGTAGCGGCTAGCGAGGACAACGGCAAGCCCCGCAAATCCTACAGTATGTTGATCTGCTATTCGTAGGATTTTCCCATCCACTTTGAAAGGGTATTAGTTAATTTCTTGATATCAATAGGTTTAACCAGAAAATCATCCATGCCGGAATCCAGACAACGCTGCCGATCTTCCTCGAAAGCGTCTGCTGTGAGGGCAATGATTGTACAACGGGGATGATTGGTTTCTTGTTCCCATTGACGAATACGACTGGTTGCTTCAAAACCGTCCATAACTGGCATTTGAATATCCATTAAAATCATATCGGGATGGAGGCCATTAATGATGGCCGCAACGGCAATTTGACCATCCTCAGCAAAATCAGCCTGCACACCTAATTTCTTCAAAAAGGCATCAATGACTTTACGATTAACAACGTTATCCTCCACCACTAATATCCGCCCAGTCAATTGGGTTGCAGGATCTATTGGATGGTGATGTTTGATTGTTACTGGATAATACTCGATATCCTCTTCACGGCATTCGGCATCGACTCTAAACCAAAAGCGAGAGCCCTTGCCCATTTCACTTTCTAGCCCAACATCTCCCCCCATCAATTTAGCTAGACTATAGACAATGGAAAGCCCCAATCCGGTACCACCATATTCCCGGCTAGTAGCAATGTCCGCTTGAGAAAAAGGTTTAAACAATAAACGGTGCTTCTCTGGAGAAATACCAATGCCGGTATCGGTAACAGAAAATTCCAACGTAGTCTTTCCAACCCGCTGACGGCGTTCGGTACCATCAATAGTCACTGAACCATGGGAGGTAAATTTGATAGCGTTATTTAGCAAATTAGAGAGCATTTGCCGCAAGCGTACCGGGTCACCACAATAGCGACGGTCAGTGGGACCATGCCACAACGTCTTGATAACCAATCCTTTCGATCGGGCTAATTCATTAAAAATAGCGGCTGTTTCACTGATCACTTCCCGGGGATCGATAATGACGTGAATCATATCGGTGCGCCCCGCTTCTATTTTCGAGAAGTCAAGAATATCGTTTAATAAAGTTAACAGCGTCTGACCAGAATTAAGAATTGTTTTCGCGTACTCTTGGCGAATCGTATCATCTAAATCCGGCATTAATAATAATTGGGCCATCCCCAAAATACCATTAAGGGGAGTCCGAATTTCGTGGGACATCATGGCCAAAAATTGACTCTTAGCCCGTAAAGCTCCCTGAGCAGCCGCCATGGCTTGCTCTAACATAGTTTGAGATTGTTTGCGCTCAGTAATATCAATATAAGCCCCGACGACTCGTAATGGATTACCCTCTCCATCTCGTTCTGCAATCTGTCCTCGGTCCTGTACCCAAATCTCCGATCCATTTTTACGAATCATCCGGTGTTCGGAATGATAGATAGTAACAACTCCCGTCAACAACTCTTCTACTCGTTGCCAAACTTTTGGTTTGTCTTCTGGATGAACTCGAGTCGAGAAAGCTTGGATATTGTCTCCAATTTCGCCATCCCCAAAACCTAATAGCTCATACCACTGTGCATTATGGATAACTTGCCCTGTAGGAACATGCCAATCCCATAAACCTTCGCGAGTGGCATCCATAACCATCCGTAGTCGTAATTCGCTTTCTACTACTCGTTGCTGAACGGCAACGATGTCACTAATATCATTCGCAATAACTAATAATTGTTGTTCCCCTTCACTCGTTCGGAGAAGGCGTTTTATCGATTTAAAGTGACGAACCTCACCTGTCTTATTATCACGAATGTCTTCGAGAATAACTTGGGTTCGGTCCTCATCTACAAGATTCGAAGGATTCCGGCGTGGCAATTCCTTCATTTCTTTGGAAAAACCTAAGCCTTCATCTCGCTTACCGATAAGATTCTCGGGAGTAACATTATAAAAATCGGCAAATGTTTTGTTACATAATAAAAACGCGCCCTGATCGTCTTTCAGGGCAATCATATCGGGTATCTCGTTGAATACCGTTCGATATAAATCTAGCTCACGAACCAATTCGGCGGATAGAGAAGAATCAGTGCTGGGCGGAATAGCCATTCCTGTTCTCACTAAAGAAGATTCTGTTCGGTAAATCCGGTTGTTTTAACCGTATTATCCAATAATTGCAAAGTTTGTAACAATGCTTCCATTTGGGACAAGGGCCAAGCATTAGGCCCATCGGACAGCGCATTATCGGGATCCGGGTGGGTTTCCATGAATAGACCTGCCACCCCGGCAGCTACTGCGGCTCGTGCCAATACCGGTACAAACTGGCGCTGTCCTCCTGAACGACCTCCCTGTCCTCCTGGCAATTGAACTGAGTGGGTTGCGTCAAAAACCACTGGGCAACCGGTAGCCCGCATAATGGCTAGTCCCCGCATATCGGAAACCAAGTTGTTGTAACCAAAGGATGCACCTCGCTCACAGACCAAGATTTGGGGGTTGCCCGTCTCCCGGGCTTTCGCTACCACGTGAATCATATCCCCTGGCGCAAGAAACTGTCCCTTTTTTATGTTGATCGGTTTTCCTACAGAAGCAACTCGCTGAATAAAATCAGTTTGGCGGCAAAGAAACGCAGGAGTTTGTAGCACATCCACCACACTGGCTACTTCCTCAACGGGAGTGTCTTCATGGACATCTGTTAGGACGGGGACCGCTAATTGTTGACGAACTTTCTCTAGAATAGCTAATCCCCGTTCTAGCCCCGGACCGCGAAAGCTGTTGCCGGAAGTTCGATTTGCCTTATCAAAAGAAGACTTATAAATAAAATGGATATTTAATCGATTCGTTATTTCCTGGAGTTGGTGAGCTGTTTCCAGGGCCAGGCCTTCAGACTCAATAACACAGGGACCCGCGATTAAAAAAAATGGGCGGGTTAACCCCACTTCGAAACCACACAATTGCATGGGAGTCTCCGTGTAACTAAGACAAGAATTAAAGTATAGGAAGATTTACCCTAACACGGGTCAGATTTTCAAAAAAAAGGCCGACCTCTCGCAAGGTCGGCCCTATTATTTTAGGGGAGATTCATTTCCCCCAAATAACCACTTAAGCAGTAAGCTTAAGGGTTTCTTCTTTCACTAACCCGGCTCCACCGTTCAGTAGATCTTCCCGAGCTAATTCCCCTTTATTTAAGCGAGCAAGGAGGGCCCGTTGGGCGCGATATTCCTTGTTGATGACACCTGCTTTGCTCTGCAATAACCGCCAAGCCTTGCGCCGCTCCACGCACAGCAACACTAACTGGCGAGAGACGGCGTACCAACCGGCCTGGCCGTCGTTATCTTCCGCCCGGATGTAGGCACCAAAGTCCGGGACATAGGCGCGATGGGCCGGATCAAACACATGCCGCCGGACCACATCATCCTGGCTGATCAGGGTTAATAGATTATCCAGGGGAACTAAATTGCCCACGGCTTCTTCTTTAACCTTCTTCAGATGCTGACGGAAACGGGCTTCGGTCACGGCATAGTGGGCGATGGTATAGCGCACCTTTTCCCCAGTGGACTTTAACGTGGTCTCCCACCAATCCCGATCGGCCTGGGGGTTGCCCTTAACATCCACGGCTTCCTGATAGGTTTCACCCCGCCCAGGATTAAAGGTGAACTCAGGTAGCAAGCGCGAATCCCGCGCCCGTTGTGCCTGGGCTGTGGACATATCGTCGCCGACGCCGTGCTCTGGCTGGCAAGAGGTATAGGCTTGGAAGAAAGCCGTGCC
>CAWUNB010000100.1:0-7119 GCA_963923745.1 uncultured Thiotrichales bacterium | reverse complement strand
TAGATGGATCTTTAGATGATTGGAAACCTTATTTACCTCAAGCACGTTATTATGGTGCAGAAAACATTTTAGAAACTCGAGGACAATACCGTCCTGAATCGTTAACTTTTAGTCAAATGCTGGGTGAGTATGATCGCTATCTCTATGTAGCTTTTATTGTAAGAGATGATAAAGTTATTTATCGGGCAGCTAATTCTTTTCGATTAGATCAGTCAGATCATTTACAAATTGCTCTACAAAGTCCTGATGGGCAATTTTATCGTTATTTATTAGCTACGCAAGGGCCTGGTTGGGTTAATGCCCACTTAATGGGAAAATCTGATAACCCATTACCTATTAGGCCAGAAGTGCGTATTAAAGGAGAGTGGCGAGAAACATTGGAAGGCTATAATTTAGAACTACGTATTCCCATGTCCATGGTAGGAGCACGGATTGCTTTTGCTATTGCTGATGTAGACGATTCTGAAACGCGGGAGATTCGTACTGTTATTGGAACAGCTGGAACTCGGCAATTAGAAGAATTGGGCATTGTTACGGTTCCTTCTCCAGAAATTGAACGCATCCTTAAAGGGCTTGACCCCGTTGATGGCCGAGTATGGGTAGTAGATCATAATAAACGAGTATTAGCTCTCACCGGCAGTTTAGCCAGTAGCCTTCCTCTGACGGATGTGGCAGATAGCCCAACCGCGCTGCTCATGCACACCCTATACCGTTTTGTCCTTCCTCAACCCAATGCAGATTTTCAAGATGACTTATCAGGAGCTGCTCGTCTCGAAGGGCAAGAAATTGAAATGGCTCTTACAGGATATGCCGGAATTCGCTGGCGTACTGCACCGGATAGACACACAACCATTTTGTCGGCAGCCCATCCGGTACGCCATAATGGCCAAGTTACGGGTGCTGTTGTGGTAGAAGAAACCAGTAATCTAATTCTTAGCTTGCAAAATCGCGCTTTAGAAAATCTTTTTAATGTTACTTTGACAGTTTTTTTAGCGGCGACATTAACGTTGATTTTTTTTGCTTCTCGGCTGTCAAGCCGTATTCGTCGGCTACGTAATGAGACAGAACAAGCTATTGGTCCTGATGGGCGAATACGGGGACATATTGTACCTGCGCTAGCTCGGGACGAAGTGGGTGATTTATCCCGCAGCTTTGCCACATTGGTAGATCGAATTGGCCAATACACTTGTTATCTGGAAGCGATGGCCAGCCGTTTATCTCATGAATTACGTACTCCCTTAGCGGTAGTTCGTTCCTCTATAGAAAATATGGAGATGCAGTCTCTTTCTGAAGATGCGCGTATTTATACCCGGCGGGCAAGGGAGGGATTGCAGCGATTATCAGCCATCATTGCCCGTATGAGTGAAGCTTCCCGTTTGGAGCAAACTTTACAGCGAGCAGAACGGGAAGAATTTGAGCTCCTGGATGTTATTCGCGGTTGCGTAGAAGGTTATCGGTTGGCCTATTCCAATAAGATATTTATTTTAGAAACTCCAACTAATGGAGTTGGTTTTTATGGTGTTCCTGAATTAATTGCTCAAATGTTAGATAAATTAGTTTCCAATGCAGTGGATTTTAGTAGTGGTGAGGCTCCTATTCGAATACTAGTGGAAACGGATCGTTATCACTCCCATGTCACTATCATTGACCATGGAATTCCTTTACCCGCTCAAATGGTGGGACGATTATTCGAATCTATGGTATCTATTCGCCCTCAGCGGGGCAATGAACCTCATTTGGGAATGGGGCTTTATATCGTACGATTAATCGCGGAATTTCACGGCGGAGAAGTGGAAGCTGCCAACCTACAAGGAATAGAAGGAGCGCGATTCACCATTCATCTTCCTCTGAGGGTATCCTCTTGATCCAATAATCAGTTACCAAAGTAGTAATATCGGGAACAATAACCAACTGATCAGCAAGAAAAGCAGTCATTAATTGAAAATCAACGGGCTCAGGCGGAAGAGCACGGACTAAATCGGCAGGCTTTACTGAAATAAGATGGGGGATATCATAGATTTGTAATCCAATAAAAGGTTGAGAGTTAATTTCTATCGGAGTACGGAGGACAACAATTTGGGGTTTTATTAGTGGAGCTAAGGTAGTACCGATAGTAGGGTCAAAAATAAAAAGAGGGATTTTCCGTCCACGCCAAACAATCATTCCCACCAAGGGGGGCGGTATATCCATAAAATGTTCTGGAAAATATTCTGGTGTTTGATTAGGGACAATTTCCGCAATAGTAGCGCTAGGAAGTAGTAAATTATAGCGTCCAACTGGTAATAATAAGCAGCGAATAGCCGAGAGATCTTTCATAGGTTTAAATTAACTATTGGCATGAACGATTAATCCATAAATAGCCTGCAGTAGAGCTTCTTCCGGATAGGGTTTATTCAAACAATAGTTTATTCCCACCTGGGTTGCTCGCTTCTGATGACTAATGCTACGGTAGGAGCTGATAGCAATAATAGGAATTTCAACCAAGGAAAGTTGGTGACGGATGGCGTGGGCTAATTGATAGCCATCCATATCTGGCATTTCAATATCCATCAGGATAATGTCTACTAGGTGCTCTCCTAATAACTGGAGAGCTTCTGGTCCATTAGCGGCCATTATTACGGTCATTCCATGACGTTGTAAGAAATCTCCCGTAACTCGTCGCACCGTTATCGAATCATCTACTATTAACACTCTATAGGGATAGGCTAAAGATAGTGGAGATTGAGTTATTTCTAAGACAGATAATGGGGGGCCTTTTTCTAAGAGAGCAGTAATATCTAAAACAATAGCTATTTGACCATTACCTAATAAAGTTGCTCCACTGATTCCCCGTACTTGATTAAATTGAGGACCTATCGGTTTCGGAGTGATTTCCTGAACACCTAAAATTCCATCTATCGCTAACGCTGTTACTAAACCTTCATGATTAAATAGTAGTACTGGTAATTTTTCCCCAGCGGTTAATAATGAAGGTGTTCCGGCATCGACTAGTGCCGCCCCATGGATGAAACGATAATCTACTCCATTTCGTGATAAAATTGGCGTAATATCTCGATAGAGGCAGTTAGCTTGTTCTGCCTGTAACTGCAATACTTCGCTGATAGCGGCTAAGGGAATGGCATACAACTCTTGTTGTATGACTACCAGAAGAACCTTATTTACTGCGGTGGCTAGAGGTAATCGAATAGTAAAACAACTTCCTTGTCCTAGAACAGAATCTAAATACAACGCTCCACCTAATTGTTTAACCGTATTATGAACAATATTTAGTCCGATACCTCGACCAGCAATATGGGATATTTGTTCTGCAGTAGAAACACCCGCTTCTAAGATAAAAAGCATAATATCTTTATCAGCAAGAACAGTTGCTGCTTCTATTAGTCCCTGTTCTTGGGCTTTTTTCCGTATCCCTGCAATATCTAACCCTCGACCATCGTCAGTAATGGTGATAACGGCTTCCTGCCTAACTTTCTTTACCTGCAAATTAATAATCCCTGGAATAGTTTTTCCCAGCATTCCCCGTTGTTCTGGAGACTCAATGCCATGGGCGATCGCATTACGTAAAATATGTTCTAAAGGTGCTAATAAACGATCTAATACTGTACGTTCTAATTCTATCTCTCCTCCTTGAATATGTAGTTGAGCTTGAATTGCTAACGATTTAGCTGTTTGTCGAACAACCCGTTGTAAGCGGGGCACTAATTCTCCAAAGGGTACCAGTCGAGTACGGAGCAAACCTTCCTGTAATTCTCGCGTCAAATGGGCTTGTTGAACTAATAAGCCTTCTATTTCTCGGTTTTCTCCAACTAAAGAGCCCTGTAAGTTTGCTAATGTTTTCAGAGCACAGGTAAAATTATCTCCTTCTTCTCCCTCCAAGCAGCGCAATTGTTCCTGCAATTGACCGATAGCTAAACCCATTTGTTGGATATGACTACGAGTTTGGGTTACCTGCTGGTCTAATCGGGAGCGGAGAGTATTTACTTCACTGGCTTGTTCACTGAGTTGAGTGAGTAATTGACCAGCAACCCAAACCTTTCCAGTAGCCCGCTGTAGTTGCTCTTCTTCAGGTACTTCTGTAATTACTCGCTCTGGGGTGGCGGGAATCATTGCTGGTGAAGTGGTTCCCGTTAATTGAGTGAGGTGCTTTTCAATTTGCCACAATAATTCTGTTGCATTAACTAATACCGCGCCATTACGAGCCTGATCTAATAAAATGAATAGCTCATCATAGGATTGCTGTAATAAGCGTAGAATAACTCCATCTACCACTGTGGGTTGTTCTACAATCCTTTGTAGAAGAGATTCTAGGCTATGGCTTAATTCAGCAATAGGCAATAAATCCGCCATACGAGCACTACCCTTGAGGGTGTGAAGTAAACGGCGTAATTGGTGAATAGCGGGGATAGAATCTTTTTGGTCAATACATTTAGCTAACAGTTCAGCAAATTGCTCAAGTAGCCCCTCTCCTTCCATGACAAAGAGATTGACCCACTCTCGATCCATTGCCGGATTATTATCAGCAGTAGCGACAGGAGTAGCTTCACTCCGAACAAAATTATTTGCCTGATGAGCAATATTATCTATTTCAGTGGGAAGGGGATTATTTCCATGATCTAGAAGAGTTATTAATTGAGGAAGCGCTAAGCGTGCTTCATCAACCACAGCAATTAGCGCGGGAGAAACCGTTAGTTCTCCAGTCAAAGCACTATTGAGAAGACGCTCCAATGCCCAAGCAAACTCGCCAATGTAGTTGGCCCCTACCATGCGACCACTACCCTTTATAGTATGAAAGGAACGACGAACAATTTGTAATGCTTCCCGATCCTGGGGGTTCGTGTGAATTCTCGGGAGCTGAACAGCTAACCGTGTGATCTCCTCTTGGATTTCATTGGCAAATATTTCCAATAAAACAGCAAGAAAATCTGGAGTGAGATCCTCCAGTAGACTGTTGGATACAGGATTGGCGGCAGAATTACCTACAACAGAAGGGTCCATGGCCGCGTTAGCGAGGAAGTTTGAAACCGGCGACGGAACGTCTCAGTTCATTAGACAAATCCGCCAGTGTGCCGATGGCATAAGCAGTTTCCTGAGTGCCTTGAGAAGTTTGATTAGTTATTTCTTGGATAACGTTCATAGTCTCAGCAATATGAGTTGCTGCCTGAGATTGGCCCTGGGCTGCAGAAGAGAGCTGGAGGATTAAATCAGCCAGTTGATCAGAAACGTTTTCAATTTCTATGAGGGAGCTGCCCGCCTCTTCCGCCAGATGGGTACCACTTATCACATCCTTAGTTGTCTCTTCTACCGATACAGCTGTTTCCAAGGTATCATGCTGAATAGCTCGCACTAATCCTTCCACTTGCTTAGTTGCATTGCCTGCTCGTTCAGCTAACCGCTGTACTTCATCCGCCACTACCGCAAAACCCCGACCAGCATCTCCTGCCATGGCTGCTTGAATAGCAGCGTTCAGAGCCAGGATATTGGTTTGATCTGCAATGTCATTGATGAGACGAATGATCTCGCCAATTTCTTGGGAGGAATCTCCAAGTTTTTTAATCTTTTTTGCCGTTTCTTGCATCTGGCTATGAATAGCATGCATTCCCTTAAGGGTACCACGGACGGTTTCGCTGCCTTGTTTGGCAACTTGAAGCGCATGTTGTGCCACAGTTACTGCGTTGTGAGCCTCCCCTGCTGCTTGCCCCATGGCTCGGGACATCAGCGTCACCGCACTGCTGGCTCGCAGAATTTCTTCCGCTTGATGTTCACTGGCCTCCGCCAGATGCATAGCTGTCGCCTGACTTTCCTGGGCTGCCCCCGATACTTGCAACGTTGTCCGGTTGATGGCCACAACCAAATTACGTAGAGCCTCTACGGCATAATTAATGGCGTCAGCAATTGCGCCGGTAAAATCCTCCGTTACCGTGACTTCAACAGTCAGATCGCCGCTAGCTAGCCCAGCGATTTCATTTAATAAGCGCAAAATGGCTGCTTGCTCCTGTTGACGTTGGCTTTGTAACTGTCGTTGAAGCTGTTCACCACTTTCTTGAATTTTTTTAGCCTCTTCAACCAAACGTCGTCTGAGCCCAAGAAGCAAAACCAAAGATAATCCAGCTAACAGATAACCAGCTAAAGGAGTAAGTAGTCGCTGTTGAACTTGATGACGGTATTCATCTGCCAGTGCTTTGCTGTCGGCAATAAGCTGATTACCATGGCTCGCTAGTTTGCTGGTAGCTTCCTGTACTGGGGAGAGGCTATTCATCTTACCCAGCAGACCATCAATTCCTTCCCGTAGTTTTTGATACATCGGAACGATCTGGCCCAATTTAGCTTTGCTCTCAGCCTCTCCCAAAGCTGTTATTGCTAATAGGTCATCTCCCTGCTGCAGGGCTAAGAGCAATCGACCGAACTGGCGACTATCTCGGTGGATGGTATCCAGTGCGGTGGCCAATGAACCCTCCCCTTGGCGCAATTGGCCCAACTCTTCTCCTAATCGAGAAGCCAATACCCGTAATCGTCCTGCACCGTTGAGGGCAGAGCTGGGAATAGTTTTTTCCACCAGCAATAGCATCAATTCATCTAGAGCAGGCAACAATTCTTCTCGGAGAGTGTGCTGGAGAGAAGGAATTTGCTGCTGCAAAGCAATAGGGATTGAGGAATGGGATAGAAGGAATTCAATGTTTTCTGCTGCTTCTTCCCAATGAACCTTCATTTCCTGCAAGAATCGAGGAGAAGGGGAAGGAGGTACCCCAGTGGCGGGATCTCCCCGCTCTAATAATCCCAATTGTTGAACAAATCGGTCCCTGGTTTCCTGAAGACCATTCAAGTTACCGTTACCCGCTGTCAGTGCTATTTTCCCTAGTTGTTGAGCAAGAAACTGCTGCTCCATTACCCGAAGTAAATAATGCTGGTCACGGTTTTCGTAGCGAGCCAGGGTAGCAAACACGGTTACTAGTAGGACAAGGGACGCTACTAGGGATAACAAAAGAGCAGTGTGTCGCCGAGGAGGAAGAGGTGAAGGGTATTTGCCCTGTTTGGCGGGTTCTGTCATGGCGTTTCCTGTGAAGTTCCCGAGTTCTGTCTCTTATACACATCTCCGAGCCCACGAGACCAGAGAGGATCTCG
>CAWUNB010000099.1:0-7218 GCA_963923745.1 uncultured Thiotrichales bacterium | reverse complement strand
ATAAGAGACAGAAACCCACCCTTTATGGCGGGGAGGAAAGGGGACGGTTTTCTATGTCCCGTTAAAAATTTAGGTTGCGAAATAGTTATGTAGAAGTAATTTCCTTGTTTGCTGACAAGCCACGAAAAGCAGAAACCCTGTTTCTACCCTTCGATTTAGCTTCATACATAGCCTGATCTGCCGTAATAGTCGGTTGCCAGTCGAAGAACTTGGGTATCTCCCTGTTCATAACTGGTTACTCGCCAAGCGCCGTCCACTACCCAGCCACCGCCAAGTTCGAATTGCCCACCAACCTCGCCGTAGTGCTTGGGTAGAACCATCGGATCCTCACTAAATCCTCCCTCCAGCTGCAACCGAAAGTGGGGAGCAACCGCGAGGGAGGTTCCCGCGTGAATTTCTTGGTCTTTTGCCGAGAATCGGTCAGTGGCCCGCCAGCCGCCGAAGAAGATGTTGCCGTCGCTCCCCTTACGTGAACCGAACAAATACTGACTGCTCCAATCGGGGTGGTTTTTAGTCAGTCGCTCAGAGGAAAACCCAGCCTCTACCTCATATATTCCTGCTAATTTGGTAGGTTCCTCTCCCCAGCTGGGCGTTATCAGAATAAGTAGGGGTAATACCAAGTACTTTGTGTTCAACGATGGGCTCCAAAAAAACCATTATTTAAAAATGGACTAACCCCTTACTCGTCAACCCCCAGCATTTCGGCTTGAACCGTGCCATTACCCGTATAGCCTGCTGGGGTTAGGGCGCGGAGTCTAACCCGTTCAGATTCGGGTAATTCCACTAAACTATCGATAAAAGTTAACAGCATATCTCGGTTAATTGCCTGGCCTCGGGTAAGAGATTTTAGCCGTTCATAGGGCTGAGGTAGACCATAACGACGCATCACCGTTTGGATAGGTTCTGCCAATATTTCCCAGGTACCATCTAAATCCTCTCCTAGCCTTTGCTCGTTAATCTCTAATTTACCTAATCCTTTTAGGGTTGAACGGTATGCAATCAAGGCATGACCAAATACCACGCCTAAATTACGTAATACCGTAGAATCAGAGAGATCCCGCTGCCAGCGGGATATGGGTAGTTTCTCTGCCAGGTGGTGAAGCAAAGCATTAGCAATACCCAGGTTGCCCTCAGAATTTTCAAAATCGATGGGATTAACCTTATGGGGCATGGCAGAAGAACCCACCTCTCCGGCCACGGTCTTCTGGCGAAAATAACCCAAAGAAATATAGCCCCATAAATCTCGATCCAGATCCAACAGGACCGTATTGAAACGAGCTATGGCATGAAACAGTTCAGCGATATAGTCGTGGGGCTCGATTTGAGTGGTATAGGGATTCCAGATAAGCCCTAAGTTGGTGACAAACTGCCGGGCCAGCTCAGGCCAATCCAGCCCTGGGTAAGCAATCTGATGGGCGTTGTAATTGCCTACGGCCCCATTAATCTTCCCCAGTATGGGTACAGCGGCAACCTGGGCCCTCCCCCGTGTTAATCGGTAAGCAACGTTAGCTAACTCCTTGCCAACGGTGGTGGGAGAAGCGGGTTGGCCATGGGTACGGGCCAGCATGGGAACAGCGGCATAGCGGTGGGCTAGTGTGGTAAGGGTAGTGATGAGTTGGTCCATCACTGGCAGCAATACGTTTTCCCGAGCAGCTTTTAGCATCAAACCATGGGATAAATTATTGATATCCTCAGAGGTGCAGGCGAAGTGAATAAACTCTGCCACGGCAGCAAGTTCAGCGTTGGTGGCGACCTGTTCCTTCAGAAAATACTCCACCGCTTTTACGTCGTGGTTAGTCGTTCGCTCAATTTGCTTTATGCGCTGGGCCCCTTGTTGGCCAAAACTGGCAACAACATTTTCCAGGACTTGATGGGCTTCTGAGGAAAAATTAGGAACTTCCGGAATATCGGGATGGGCTGCAAGGGTTTGCAACCAACGAACCTCCACCAGCAAGCGGTGGCGAATCAACCCGAATTCGCTGAACAAAGAACGTAGATCAGCTAACTGGCCGGCATAGCGACCATCCACCGGGGAGAGAGCCGTGAGAGCAGTAAGGTCCATGGTAGTTCCAGAAAGTTAATAGGGAGCTGGCATGATAGCTGACCCATCCTGTTCTGCTAACTCCACTCACTTCAGCTTGGACAACGGTGGCCCATGACCACTTCCCGTACCCTTGATGACTGGTTGCGCTATCAGGAACAACTCCATCCCCAAGCTATTGACATGGGACTGGCCCGAATCCACGAGGTATTGACCCGACTGGGTTGGCAAGGCGCTCCTTGGCCCGTGGTGACCGTAGCCGGGACTAATGGTAAAGGTTCGTGCGTTACCTACCTGGAAGGGATATGGCGGGCCGCAGGCTACCGTGTGGGTAGTTATACCTCACCCCACTTGCTGCACTATTCCGAGCGAATCCGGATTAACGGCCAACCGGTAACTGATGACGCTCTGTGCCAAGCATTCAGCCGAGTAGAGGCCGCTCGGCAAACAACTTCCCTCACTTATTTTGAGTACGGCACCCTCGCCGCCCTAGACCTATTCCACCGGGAACCTTTGGATGGAGTCATTCTGGAAGTGGGGTTAGGAGGACGATTGGATGCTACCAATGTTGTGGACGCCACGGTGGCCCTAATTACCACTGTGGATCTGGATCATCAGGATTGGCTAGGACCTGACCGGGAAAGCATTGGCTGGGAGAAAGCGGGGATTTTTCGATCAGGTCGGCCAGGAGTATGCGGTGATCCCCAGCCTCCAGCCAGCGTAGTAACCCACGCGGCTCAATTAGGGGTCTCCCTGTACCAACAGGGACGAGAGTTTGGATGGCAGCCCCAGGGAGAAGAAGGATGGGGGTGGTGGGGGCCAGCAGGCCAGCGACGACATGCCTTGCCAGAACCAGCATTGCGGGGCACTTTCCAGCGCAACAACGCATCGGCAGTGCTAATGGTGGTGGATCAGCTTAAGGACTGTTTGCCAGTAACGGCAGCAGCAGTACGGGAAGGGTTAGTGACAGCCTCTTTGCCGGGACGGTTTCAAGTGTTGGGAGGAACGATCCCTACGATTCTCGATGTAGCCCATAACCCCCAAGCCGCTCAGGCTTTAGCCGCCACCCTGAGAGCTATGCCCCGGCGGGGGCGCATCAGTGTGGTGGTGGGGATGTTGAAGGATAAGGATATTGAGGGAACCTTGAGGGCGTTGGTGGATGTAGTGGATGGTGGTTGGTATCCCACAGGACTGCCAGGGCCTCGGGGGCTGGATGGGTTCCAACTAGCCACTGTTTTACAAACTCTTCAGATCAGGGCAGCTGTTCGTTGTTATTCCACCCCTCAAGATGGTTATCAGGAAGCATTGAATCGAGCCCAATCAGGAGATGTAGTATTAGTCACAGGATCCTTTCTTACCGTGGCGGCAATCCTCTCGGTCGCCCTATAATGGCCGCTTAATTTTCCCAGATGCCCATTACCGTCCAAAACCAATTGGCTCCTTTCAATCTAGATTGAAATTCCGAGGTGGCAGTGGAGGACAACAAGCTTAAACATCGCCTAGTCGGGGCGACCATACTCGTTGCCTTGGGAGTGGTACTCCTGCCTATGTGGCTGGATACTCGCCCAGGTCCTGGTAGTCGCCTGGAAGGCACAGTTATCCCTGAGCCGCCTAAATGGACTTTCTTTACTTCCGAGGATAAGGAAAAAGCGGCCCAGTTACCGTCCCCTGCGCCTTCAGAACTACCAGCAGATGGGTCGGCAAACACTCCACCTTCGGAGCAAGGTCCCCCCCCAACAGAGACCCTGGCAGAAGCGCAGGGAGGGGTGTGGGATCTAGACGTGCGGCGAGGGGCAACGCTACGGGGGTTATTTGAATCAGCTGGTTTGGGAACCGAACAGCTACAGGCGGCTATGAAAGCTAGTCGATCCCTTGAGCACCTACCGGTAGGGAGTCATCTATGGCTACGTACTGGTCAGGACAATACCCTGCAAGAGATCATTGGCTATGGCGCGGACAATAAGCCGTTGTTGCACCTACAGCGGCAAAATCGTAACTTGCAGATTGTGGATAACGCGTCAGCCGCCCAAACCCTGGCGGCTTTCCGAAAATCCCAATCCCGAGTTGCCCAACTTCCGCCCTCTTCCCCCGCCCCTTCTCGCTCCCCAGCAATCCGACTCCCGGACAAAGCTCCCGATCGCCCTCCAGAGGGAGAAACCCGTCATCGAGAAAATAGACCTACCCGTTTGTTAGACAAGCCAGTATTCGATACCACTCCGTCAAACAAACAAGAGCGGCAAGAGCGGCAAGAAAAGTTTGAAAAGCCGGAGAAACCTCTGCTGACGGAGAAACTGCCAGAGCGCCCCGCTAAACCGGGAGCCAAACCGGCTCCACCGCTGGCATTGCTCCAGGAGCACCCCGTCAGCGAACCACCGGCCCATCGGGAGCCCCCTCCTCCGCCGGTGGTGGTTAATCGTGTGCCTCCCGCTAAACCAGTAAGCCCTCCCAAACCAGTGGATCTCCCCCGAGTGGTCGATCGACCTATCCCAGTTCCACCAACAACGTCTCCTGTGGTGGAGCGCCCCACTCCAGCGGTGGAGCGTCCCCCTGTCCCAATAGAGGGACGGCGGGAATCTCCGGCACCCGTAATCCACAGTCCCAGGAGTGGCGAACGTCCTACCCCAGACAATCGCCCGGTTATCGAAGCACCGCCCATGGTACCCACCACCGCTCGGATGCCTCCGCCGCTTCGGCCTCAACCTCCTCCCTCTCCAGCGGCGCGAGATAGCGGCAATACCTGGGTGGTACAGTTGGCCAGCCTGAATCGCCAAGAAAATGCGTTTGCCCTTAAGGATAGTTTGCGGAGCAAAGGCTTCCCTGCCTTTGTTGAAAGCATACAGACGCCTTCTGGAAAACTGTGGCGGGTTCGGGTGGGACCGGAAATATCCCGAGGAGAAGCGGATGCCATGCGCTCTCGTCTAGAGAATGATGCTCATCAGTCTGGGCAAACTGTGCCATACCCTTGATTATCTGTGGGGTCTTAACGGATTCAGTGCAGTGGCCGCTCCCACACTGCTACACTGCCGCGCCCCTTTCCTCTGTCGGTGGTCTGACCACCCCTACTGCGAGTGCTGCCTGCCATGTCCGAACTGACTTGGGTTGATTACGGAATCATTGTTCTTATCGGTTTAAGTTCCATCATCGGATTGTCCCGTGGCTTGTTTCGGGAAGTGTTGTCGTTGCTGGCATGGGTAGTGGCCATCTGGGCTGCATTCGCCTTCAACGAACAGTTAGCCCCTTTCTTTAATAGCTACATCAACGAGGTCTCGCTACGCCGAGCGGCAGCTTTTGCCACCTTATTCTTGGGAACACTCTTCGGGGTGGGGATAGTCAATTTTGCCTTAGGTTTTCTCATCGATAACACCGGCTTGGGGGCAACAGACCGCCTGTTGGGATTACTATTTGGGGTCATTCGCGGCGGTTTAGTGGTTTCTCTGTTGGTGTTATTGGCCGGTTTTACCCCTTTTCCCAAAGATTCCTGGTGGAGCCAATCCCACCTGATAGGCCGTTTTGAAGAGATGGCTAAGTGGGGTCGGGATCGATTACCTGAGGAAGTACGCCGATTGATCATCTTCAGTGGTGAATCCCGCCCTACCGGTACTGTTTCTCCAGTCACCCCAGGTGGTAGCCCAATTCCTTCTTCCCCCACTAGCGGTAAGTAACCAACCCATGTGTGGCTTAGTCGGTATCGTCGGTAAAAACCCAGTTAACCAGGCTCTTTACGATGGCCTAACGGTGCTTCAACACCGTGGGCAGGATGCTGCCGGCATTGCCACCTGCCAGGGAGAAAAATTATTTCTCCGCAAGGACAACGGCTTAGTGCGGGATGTTTTCCATACCCGCCATATGCTGCGTCTCCAGGGAACAATGGGAATTGGTCATGTCCGTTATCCTACCGCTGGGTGTGCTAGCGCTGCGGAGGCTCAGCCGTTCTACGTTAATTCCCCCTACGGCATCACCTTAGCCCACAACGGCAATTTAACCAATGCTGAGGAGCTAAAACGGGATCTCTTTCGGGAAGATTTGCGTCATATTAATACGGAATCTGACTCCGAAGTGCTGCTAAATGTGTTAGCTCACGAATTGCGAGCTTCTGGTAAATTGCGGATCAATGAGCAGGATATTTTTAGTGCGGTGGGCCGAGTCCATCAACGAGTACGAGGAGCCTATGGTGTAGTCGCCATGATTACTGGCTACGGCATTCTGGGTTTTCGTGATCCCTACGGTATTCGTCCATTGGTATTGGGTCAACGGAATAGTGATGATGGTGAAGAATGGATGCTGGCTTCAGAGAGTGTCGCCCTTGAAACTCTGGGTTTTCAATTAATTCGAGATGTAAAACCAGGAGAGGCTGTTTTTTTAAGTGTTGATGGCTGTTGTCACTCTCAACAGTGTGCAGAAAATCCTATCCTCTCCCCCTGTATTTTCGAGCACGTTTATTTTGCTCGTCCCGATTCCATTATTGATGGTATATCGGTACACAAAGCCCGATTGCGAATGGGAGTCAGTTTAGCGCAAAAAATTCTGCGGCTCAGGCCGGACCATGATATTGACGTGGTGATGCCTATTCCTGACACTAGTCGCACTGCCGCACTGCAGTTAGCCTATGAATTAAAAGTCATGTATCGAGAAGGATTTATTAAAAATCGTTACATCGGCCGAACTTTTATTATGCCTGGCCAGCAAGAACGAAGACGTTCGGTACGACAAAAACTTAACCCCATTGGGTTGGAATTTCGCGACAAAAATGTCTTACTGGTGGATGATTCTATTGTAAGAGGAACCACTTCTGCCCAAATTATTCAGATGGCTCGAGATGCTGGAGCACGGCGGGTATATTTTGCTTCAGCAGCTCCGGCAGTACGTTATCCTAATGTCTATGGCATAGACATGCCATCTTCCGATGAATTAGTCGCTTCTGGTCATACCGATGAAGAGGTCGCCAAGTTAATTGGTACTGATTGGTTGATCTATCAAGATTTGGCTGACCTTATTAATGCCGTAGCCAAAGCTAATCCCCAAATTACCCGCTTTGATACTTCCTGCTTCAATGGGGATTATGTAACAGGAGACGTTACCCCCAAGTACCTGGCTGACCTGGCGGCACGGCGTAACGATGCGGCCAAAAATAGTCGTCGTCAGGGTGCAGGTCGTGCCAATGATCTAATTCCCAAGCC
>CAWUNB010000098.1:0-7241 GCA_963923745.1 uncultured Thiotrichales bacterium | reverse complement strand
TCGTCGGCAGCGTCAGATGTGTATAAGAGACAGGTAGTTTGCTAAATTGAGTTCCAGTCATGCTGGTTTCCCTGTTGGAGTCAATTTATTCTGTTGAGAGGCAGAATTATTTGCTCCTTCCATGGCACGTTTGATTGCGGCTAATACTTCATCTCGAGGACCATAGGCTTGCATCTGCCCATCACGAATAACCATCATTTTATCTACTGCCGCTAATAACGCGGTACGATGGGTAATAACAACAACAGTAGCACCTCGTTTTTTTAGTCCTGCTAAGGTCACTAGTAATGCAGATTCACCTGCTTCATCTAAATTAGAATTGGGCTCATCCAATATAATATATTGGGGATCACCGTATAGTGCTCTAGCTAATCCTAACCGTTGGCGTTGGCCACCAGAAAGGACTACTCCATCTAACCCAATGGTCGTATTGTAGCCCTGTGGCAAGGCCATAATAGTTTCATGCAAGCCAACCATTTGAGCTGCTGCGGTCACTTTCTGCTTGTCATTTTCGCCAAAACGAGCAATATTTTCTGTAACGGTTCCGTCAAATAATTCCACTGCTTGTGATAAAAAGCCGACATAAGGACCTAATTCATTTTTATTCCAGGTAAAAACATCTACTCCATCTAAGCGAACTTTACCCGTCGTTGCTGGCCACAATCCTACTAATAGACGTGCCAAAGTGGTCTTACCTGCACCAGAAGGCCCGACTATTCCTAAAACTTCTCCAGGTTGTAAAACGAATTGCACTCCCCGCAGTAATAATGTTTGGGTACCTGGTGCAGTAACACTGAGATTATCCACCTGTAATACCCCGCGAGGAGGAGGAAGAGACATCCCAGGGGAAACTTTAGGAATATTGCTAAGAAACTGCTCCAGTCGGCTATAAGCTTCCCTCGCCTGTACCACCTGACGCCATTGACCAATCACCATCACCATGGGAGTCAATGCTCGAGCACTCAATACTGATCCAACAACCATCATTCCTCCCTGAGGATCTATGTCTCCCGATAGCGTTAACCAACAACCGAGCCCTAATAGGAGAGAACCTTGTAAAGTTTGTACCAATTTAGAAATAGAACTACCAAACCCTGCTTGATCAGAAGCCTGAGCCTGTTCCATTAAAAAACGCTGTTGCCGTTGCTTCCATAATAAATAAACGGTATCTAACATCCCCATAGCCTCAATTGCCTGGGTATTACGTAAAGCACCAGAGGCGTAATATTGAGCTTCTTGAGCAACCCGATTAGCATCAGCTAGGGGTTTACGAATCCCTTGTTCGGTTAATAGCCCTACAACAACGGTAATTGCCCCTCCAATGAGAGCAGCATAACCCAACCAAGGACTAATAAAGTAAACTAGAATAATAAACATTATTGCAAATGGAGCATCAATAATAGCAATAAAAGCCGAAGAAGCTAAAAAATTACGCACAATATGTAAATCTGTTAATGCTTGAGGGGGGATACCAACTATCTTTTTCAAATGATATTGAAAAGTAGCATCAAATAATCGATTTGCTAATAACTCATCTAGTCGGTGAGCCCCTATGTAAATAATTGATGTCCTTACCCACTCTAATATTTCCAACAATACGTAGACACCGATTACCAAGAGAGTCAGCATGAACAAAGTGCTGCTACTACGGCTAGTCACTACCCGGCCATAAACTTCCAGCATATAGCCAGTGGGAGCCAGTACCAGTAAATTAGTAACCATGCCAAATAGCAACACTGAGCGCATTGGACCACGGAGGGTATCCATGGCCAATGCTAATTCCGATTTTTCTAGCGTTAGTTTCACGAATGTCTGCTTCGGGTCAATTGGGACACATCCCGCACTGCTCCCCGGGCAGCAGAGGTAGTCATGGCGGCATAGGCTTGAAGAGCAGCAGATACAGGCCGTTGTCTATCTTTAGGTTGCCAGGATCTTTGCTGGATTCGTCGTTGGGCCAGCACTTTATCAGACAGTTCAACCCGAATGGAGCGCTGAGGAATATCAATGGCGATCATGTCTCCTTCCTCCACTAAACCAATAGCCCCCCCCTCTGCTGCCTCGGGAGAAACGTGACCGATAGACAGTCCGGAAGTGCCGCCAGAGAATCGACCATCCGTGATTAAAGCACAGCTCTTACCCAGCCCCTTGGACTTGAGATAACTGGTGGGGTACAACATTTCCTGCATGCCAGGCCCACCCCGTGGTCCTTCGTAGCGGATGATCACCACATCGCCAGCCTGGATACGATCGCCTAAAATAGCTTCCACAGCGGCATCCTGGCTCTCAAAAATCCGTGCTGGCCCTCGGAAAACCAGACTGGTTGCATCTACACCAGCGGTTTTAACGATACAACCATCTTCTGCCAAATTGCCGTACAGCACCGCCAGCCCGCCATCTTGGCTATAGGCGTGACTGACATCTCGGATGCAACCTCCTTGGCGATCCAAGTCAAGATCAGGCCAGCGCTGATCTTGGCTAAAAGCCTGTTGGGTGGGAATTCCACCAGGTGCAGCGAGATAACGGTTTGCTACTGATGGTTCTTGGCTGGTCATCACATCCCACCGGTCCAGCGCGGCTCCCAAAGTAGGACTGTGAACGGTGAAGGTATCTCGACGAATCAATCCTCCCCGAGCTAATTCCGCCAAGATTCCCATTACGCCCCCGGCTCGATGGACGTCTTCTAAATGATAATAAGGGATAGAAGGGGCGACTTTGCATAAATGGGGAACTTTTCGCGATAACCGATCAATGTCCGCCATAGTAAAATTAACCCCTGCTTCTTGGGCAGCAGCTAACAAATGGAGTACGGTATTGGTAGATCCCCCCATGGCAATATCTAACGCCATAGCATTTTCAAAAGCAGCAAAATTAGCAATTGAGCGAGGTAATACGCTGGTGTCCCCCTGTTGATACCAACGCTCTGCCAGTTTTACCGCTAATTGACCCGCTTCTAAGAAAAGATCTTGCCGATCTCGATGAGTAGCTAACAAAGAACCATTTCCTGGCAAAGCTAATCCTAATGCTTCCACCAAGCAATTCATGGAGTTAGCGGTAAACATGCCTGAGCAAGAACCACAAGTAGGACAAGAAGAACGTTCATAAGTTAGGGTGTCTGCATCACTAACCCCAGGATTAGCGGCAGCTACCATGGCATCTACTAAATCTAAATGAACTTCCTTTCCTTGTAAAACAGCTTTGCCTGCTTCCATAGGACCACCAGAAACAAATATTGTAGGAATATTAAGACGTAAAGATGCCATTAACATTCCTGGAGTAATTTTATCGCAATTAGAAATACAAACCAGAGCATCAGCACAATGGGCATTGACCATATATTCTACGGCATCAGCAATCAATTCCCTAGAGGGTAGCGAATAAAGCATTCCACCGTGGCCCATAGCGATACCATCATCAATAGCAATGGTATTAAATTCTTTTCCCACTCCGCCAGCTGCTTCAATTTCAGCAATGACCATTTGTCCTAAATCTTTTAAATGGACATGGCCGGGCACAAATTGAGTAAAAGAATTGGCAACAGCAATAATGGGTTTACCAAAATCCCCCTCTTTCATGCCGGTGGCTCGCCATAGGGCACGGGCACCAGCCATATTGCGGCCATGGGTGGTGGTACGGGAACGGTACTCGGGCATCATCAACCTCCGGGAAGAAATGGGGGAAATCACAGTAATATGGTGCTTGTAGGGACCAGCCTGATCGCAGACCATGGGGGATTGTAACCCTTTGCTACCCTGGCCTGGGTATCGGCCTACTCTGGATTTGCCATGACCCCCTACAAATGGCTGTTTATCAATCACTTTCGTCGCCAAGCTTTCGATTGGCGTTCCGATACTCCCATCACCCATCTCAAGGACGCCCTCCGGGAAATCAAGTCTGTTGCCCGCCATGAACCGACCTTAGCGGCAGATGGGGCTATTGCTTTCCTAGAAAAACTATCTCCAGCCTTGGCAACAGTGGATAGCTCTTCGGGAGCGATGGTGGCAGCAGTCAGCAAAGCCGTTGACACCCTAGTCCCCGTAATTATTAAAGCGGAAGTGACTCTGGCGGTGCGGCAACACTGGTTAGAACGGCTGTGGCAGGCACTCCAGAGTGATGGAATGGCCTATATCGAGTCGCTGGGGAATTACTGGGGAGAGTTATGTGTCTTTCCAGAACTGGCATCATCTTGGGCCGACGGTTTGTTACCATTTTTGGAGCACACATGGAGCTTGCCTTCAGCAGAGCAGGGTCATTACAAGGGCACAACTCTTTGTCTCTCCTCTCTATACGGTGCTAAACGTTACCAAGAACTCTTAGTTTTACTGGATAAAGCGCCGGCTAAATGCTGGTATCAGCGCTATTGGGGAGTAAAGGCCCTGGTGTCCCTGGGACGCAAAGCAGAAGCTATACGCTATGCGGAAGATTCCCGCTCCATCCAAGGAGCAAATTATGACCAGCCCATTGCTCAAGCTTGTGAAACTATTTTGTTGTCTTCTGGGTTAGCCGAAGAGGCTTATCAGCGGTATGCCCTGGTTGCCACCCCAAACACTACGGGCTTGGCTATGTTTCGTTCTCTTGTTAAACGCTACCCCGGCAAGCCCAAAGAACACATTCTTCGGGATCTCATGGCCACCACTCCGAATAATCCGGGCAAGTGGTTGGCGGCTCTAAAAGCTGCCGGTTTAGCAGAACTGGCGAGTCAATAGTCCAATACGAGTTATCACTAACCTATACCTATGGAGATTCTCGGTGCCTCGTCTCAAACTCGGTATTCCCAAAGGTAGTCTGGAAGAGTCCACCCTGTCCTTGTTTGCCCAAGCAGGCTGGAATATCACTCCCCGTTCCCGCAATTATTTCCCTGCAGTGGATGATCCAGAGTTGTCTTGTGCTTTGGTTCGAGCTCAAGAAATGGGGCCCTATGTGGCCCGGGGTACGCTGGATGTTGGGTTAACAGGTTTGGATTGGGTGCAAGAAACCCGCACGGAGGACCAAGTAATCCCGCTGTGCGATTTAATTTATTCCAAGAGCTCTGACCAGCCTGCCCGCTGGGTATTAGTCGTAGCTCAAAATTCCCCTATCCAATCGGTCGCTGATCTCCAAGGCTGTAAAATAGCCACTGAGTTGGTGGATTACACCCGGCGTTACCTAGCAGACCAAGGAGTACAAGCCCAAGTAGAATTTTCCTGGGGTGCTACTGAAGCCAAAGTCGTGGAAGGATTGGTGGACGCAGCGGTGGAAATTACCGAAACCGGCAGTACCATCCGCGCCCACGGTTTACGTATTGTGTGTGACATTCTCCAGACTCATACCCGCCTCATTGCTAATCCAACTGCTCTCGCTGATCCGTGGAAGCGAGAGAAAATTGACCAGATTGCTCTCTTGCTAAAAGCCGCTTTGGTAGCTCGCCATCGGGTGGCGTTAAAGATGAACGTGGCCAGCGACAAATTGGATGGGATTGTTGCCCTGCTTCCCAGTCTCCACTCTCCCACGATCAGTCACCTCTACGGGGGAGATTGGTTAGCCATTGAAACAGTAGTAGAGCGGGAGATTATTCGGGATCTAATACCTCGCTTAGTAGCGGCAGGAGCACAGGGAATTCTGGAATATGAACTACGAAAATTAGTCTATTGAACGAAAAAGATCCCTTGGGCGATTGTTTTTGTTTCTCAAAAACATTCATTCATCCTAATATTAGCAACGACTGAAGGCTTTCCTATTCCCACTGACAAAAGGTGGTTGTGCTAGCAAGCGACCGGCCCAACTTGGGTATCAAGGTGGTTGCTACATGACTAAGTGCGTATGCCCATGACCGATGAGTCTGTTGAATACCATCTAATCACGCGGGATGAAGATATTGAGCGAGCCTCCCGCTCCTTGAAAGCTATGTCCCACCCCTTACGTTTGAAGATTCTCTGCACGTTGGGGGATCGAGAATTAAGCGTACAGGACATCGTAGAACATGTAGGCACTTCCCAGAGCAACATCTCCCAGCACCTAGCTATCCTACGGGACATGGGCATCCTGACTTCTCGCAAGGACGCTAACCGGGTCTACTATCGGATCGAGGATCCTCGCAATCTCCGATTGATCGGCATGATGCGGGATGTGTTTTGCCCCTGCTAGATCTCGCGTGTTGTGCAAAAAAGGGGGTTGACTATATTAGTTGTTGCTGATATACTTCTTTCCATGGTGGACGGTAAGAGATTTTCCACCATCCTAAGCACTCTCCCTAACGTTGATATTAGGAGTTATCCCATGAAGAAAATCGCTACTGCTGTTGCTGTCGCCGCCCTGGTTGGCGCTGCTGCTCTGCCCATGTCCGCCCAAGCTTGGTGGGGCTGGCCCGGTGGTTGGGGTGGTGGTCCTTGGAACGGTTTGGGTAATGGTAATGGTAATGGTTACGGCTCCGGTAACTTCAATATGTCTTTCGGTGCCAGTGGATCTGGTTGGGGCAACGGCTATGGTAACGGCTACGGCAATGGCTACGGCTATCCTGGTTATGGCTACGGCTATCCCGGCTATGGTTACCCCGGTTATGGCTACGGCTTCCCCGGCTATGGCGCTCCTTACGGCGCCCCTGTCGCCGCTCCTGCTGCGCCAGCTGCCCCTGAAGCCAAGTAATACCTAAGTATTTTTGCAGGTATTGCTTGCGTCCAACGCCGACCTTCCGGTCGGCGTTGTTTTTTTATGGTGGGATGGGTGATAGTTGCGCTATCCTGACAGGGCTTCCCCATACCCAACGGTTGCTTGCGATGCGCTTCCCCTCCCTTCCTGTTGCGATGCTCCTTCTGCTCCCTCTGCTAGTGGGAGGCTGTGCTTCTTTTAGTTTTCCCTATCGGATGGAAGTACAGCAGGGCAACATTCTTACCCAGGAGAAGGTAAACAAACTCAAGACGGGCATGAGTACCCGAGAGGTACGCTATGTTATGGGTTCCCCGCTTTTGATAGACCCATTTCATCCGCAACGCTGGGATTATTACTACAGCCTACAAAATTCTGGGAAAGATCCCCAACCCCGCCACATCGCGTTGTTTTTTCGGGATGATCGCTTAATTCGGATCGAGGGTGATTTACCCTCCGGAGATAGTTGATACCCTCCTTGGAGTCCGCCCCTAATCCGCAGACAAGCATTCCAAACCCAACGATGGGGCGGACAACTTCCAACATCTGCCCATGCGCCCTCTGCTCCCCTCTTCGCTACGCAACCGGGCACGGGGCTCGCTCACCCTCCTTGGTGAGCTTCG
>CAWUNB010000097.1:0-7322 GCA_963923745.1 uncultured Thiotrichales bacterium | reverse complement strand
GTGGGCTCGGAGATGTGTATAAGAGACAGCACCTGTATCAGCCACTAACGGCAATAATACTTCCCCATTCCCTTGAGAAATAACCAACAACTCTTCTCTTGCTAATCCCAAGCGCTCAAGAGTCGCAGGATGCACCCTTACTGCAGAAGATACTTGGCCATCAACCGTCTGTTGCAACGCCGGGGCACGACGAACCAGGCCATCCCCCCCATAAGGAGGCACCTCCCCGAATCGATCCAAACCGTCCCCTGATGAACTCAAAGACACCCCGTCATTTAATTTCAAGGCATTGGACGGAACGATTTCTCCAATGATTTTCTGAGCCTCTGCTAAAACTTCATCAACAGCTAAGTACTCGAACCCTTCGACATCCAACAAATTACCTAACACCCGTAACACTTTCCAAGCTGGCCGACTTTCTCCAGCGGGGGCTACTGCTCCCTGGAAACTCTGCCAACGGCCTTCTCCGTTGACATAAGTTCCAGCAGTTTCTGTCCAAGCAGCAACGGGAAGCTGGACATGGGCATAAGCCTCCTGAGCGGGACTAGTCCAAGAAGATAGGCATACCACAAACTCTGCTGCCTGCAACCCTGCTACCCCAGCAGCTGAATCAGCACAATCTCGATCCAATTCAGCGCCAAGCACCAGAAAACCTTTTACTCCCCCATCAACCATAGCTCGCCAGTCTAACCCACCAGCTGCCGCCTCTTGACCGCCTGGTCCTCGATGGGGAACAGCACCGGCCAACCAAGCCCCCACAGTCCCAGCGCCCTCCGCTAAATAACCTAATCGGGCACCAACTAACTCCGCAATCAAGGCAGCTAGAGCACGTAATGAAGCGAACTGGGGATGGGCAACGGCTAAATTACCGAGGAATAAAGAAACATTTCCGCCCCGGGCTAACCGATCTGCAATCTGCTCTTGCTCAGCAGAGGCCGAACAAGACTCCAACAATCCTTGCCACTGAGGCGATACTTGCCGCCCCGTACGCTTCAGCAAAACACTGGCGATGGCCGCTAACTCCTGGGGCCAATTTTTCGGGGATGCCACTATTTCAACAACAACGGGATGATTACGCTCCCGTTTCACCCCATCCAAATACATCCCCTGCGCTCCCTTCAACACCGCCTTACGCAAGCGGTGATTGACCATGGGATGCTCTTTCCGGACGTGAGAACCAATGACAAAGAAGGCATCAAGAGACTCCAATGCCACAATGGATTGGCCCAGCCAAGGATAAACCGGGGCAACAGACTGATCGGAAAAATCTAATTGACGCAAACGATGATCAACGTGGGGACTACCGATAGCCCGCATCAATTTCTGGACGAGATAGGCTTCCTCTAAGGTGACTGTAGGAGCAACCAGCGCCCCTAAGGCAGCTGCCCCGTTACCATCCTGTACCCTCCCCAACCCTTTAGCAGCAAACTCTAGAGCTGTCGACCAATCCACCTCGCTCCACACGCCGTCCCGCCGAATACGAGGAGCAAGCAGTCGATCGGCACTCTGTAATGCTTGATAACTGAATCTATCCCGATCCGATATCCAACTTTCATTAATGTCTTCCCGCTCACGGGCAACAACCCGCATTACCCGACCACGACGAACATGGACAGACAAATGGGAACCAAAAGAATCATGGGGGCCAATAGCGGCTACTGACTTCAACTCCCAGGGACGGGCAGTATAACGGTAGGGTTTAGAGGTCAACGCCCCGACAGGGCAGATATCGATTAAGTTACCGGAAAGTTCAGAAGATAAACTATGTTCTACATATGTACCGATAGTGGTGTGCTCACCCCTGCCGACGGCACCTAACTCCACAACTCCTGCAATCTCTTCACTAAAACGAACGCAGCGAGTGCAGTGAATACACCGAGTCATGTCAGTCGCGACTAAAGGCCCCAAATCAGGGTTAGCAACGACACGCTTGCCTAAAGTGTAATAGGAAACGTCCCCACCAAAACCAATCGCAGTCTCTTGTAACGGGCATTCCCCCCCTTGATCACACACTGGGCAATCCAGGGGGTGATTAACAAGAAGGAACTCCATAACCGCTTTTTGAGCCATCAACGCCCTGGGAGAGCGAGTAAAGACCTTCATCCCCTCAGTAACTGGCGTCGCACAGGCGGGTAAAGCCTTCCCCACCTTCTCCACTTCTACCAGACACATCCGACAGCTGGCAGCAATAGACAATTTTTTGTGGTAGCAAAAACGCGGAATCACGATGCCCGCCTCATCGGCGACCTCGATAATCATAGCGCCAGGACGTGCCTGGAAATCGATGCCATTGATCTGAATATTTACCATCGCCGGGACAGCCACCGGGTGTACCGTGGACACGCCGTCACTGCAGTTTCTCCCGCAGTGCGACAGCTAACAAAATCAACCAACCAGAGAAATTCTCACTTTTTTGAAGTGAAAGTCCCCAAACTAAACCATGCATCGCTTGTGATCGATGTGATACTGAAATTCTTCACGGAAATGTCGAACAAAGCTGGCTACTGGCATGGCAGCTGCGTCACCCAAAGCGCAGATAGTACGACCCTCTATCTTCCCGGCCACCGTCTCCAATAACTCCAAATCACCTGCTTGTCCTTCACCATGCTCGATACGATGGACAACCCGAGCCAACCACCCTGTTCCCTCACGACACGGCGTACACTGACCACAAGATTCTTCAAAATAAAAATGGGAAAGCCTAGCTAGCACCCGGACCATGCAAGTCGTTTCGTCCATGACAATAACTGAACCTGCTCCTAACATAGAACCCGCCTTGGCAAGACCATCGTAGTCCATACTGACTTCCATCATAACGGCGGCAGGAAGGACAGGTACAGAAGACCCGCCAGGAATGACGGCCTTCAAACGCCGCCCTTTCCACACCCCACCGGCCATCTCTAATAAATCAGGAAAAGGAATCCCCATGGGAACTTCGTAGTTACCTGGCCGATTAACATGACCTGATACACTAAAAATTTTAGTACCACCACTAGAAGCACGACGCCAATTAGGATTACCAAGATTGACAAACCAGTCGCCGCCATTACGCAAAATAGCTGGGACAGATGCTAACGTTTCGACGTTGTTAACAGTAGTTGGACGACCGTACAAACCATAATTAGCCGGAAATGGAGGCTTAAAACGGGGCTGGCCTTTTTTACCTTCTATGGATTCCAACAAAGCCGTTTCTTCGCCACAAATATAAGCACCCGCCCCCAAATGAGTATGAATATTGAATTCAATGCCACTACCCAAAATATCTACCCCTAAAAAACCAGCTTGACGGGCCTCTGCCAAAGCAGCTTCAAAACGCTCATAGGGCTCCCAAAATTCTCCACGAATGTAATTGTAACCTACCGTTGCTCCGAAGGTATAACCAGCAATAGCCATACCTTCGATAACAGAATGGGGGTTATAACGAAGGATATCTCGATCCTTGCACGTACCCGGCTCGCCCTCATCAGCGTTGCACACAATATATTTTTGACCAACGACCCCTCGAGGCATAAAACTCCATTTTAATCCCGTTGGAAAGCCCGCTCCCCCTCTTCCCCGTAAGGCAGACTTCTTCAACTCATCAATGATGCTCTGAGGAGATACTTTATCTCGCAATATCTTTTCCCAAGCCTGATAGCCACCGACTTTGCGATAACTCTCTAGGCTCCAGGGCTGTTCCAAATGCGAGGTAGCCAGACAAACATGCTCGCCCATGATGCTATTCCAAAGTGCCGAGGATCTCATCGATCCGGTCGGGTGTTAGATTTTCATAATAATTCCGACCCACCTGCATCACCGGTGCCCCTACACAAGCACCTAAACACTCAACTTCTTTCAAAGTAAAACGACCGTCCGAACTGGTCTCCCCTTTTTTGACACCAAGGCGTTCTTCTAAATGGGATACCACTTCATCTGAGCCGCGAAGGAGACAAGAAACATTTGTACAAACACAAACCTTGTGACGACCAACTGGTTTTAGCTCATACATAGAATAAAAGGTCGCCACTTCGTATACCGCCATATTGGGTATTTGAAGGTAGGCCGCTACAGCATCTAAATGGGCCTGGGACAACCAACCACCATTATCATCCTGCACGATACGCAAGGCAGCCATAACCGCTGACTGAGAACGATCAGCCGGATATTTACTTAACCAACCGTCTATCTCTTCACAAACAGTCGGCGACAGCGTCACGGATTCTGCCGTTTCACTCGTTTTGGCTATCACCGATCAACCTCCCCAAAAACAATATCCATGCTGCCAATAATCGCCACCACATCCGCTAACATGTGGCCGGTCGCCACTTCGTTCATAGCTGACAAATGAGCAAATCCCGCTGCCCGAAAATGCAATCGATAGGGTTTGTTGGCTCCGTCTGATACCAAATAGACCCCAAACTCTCCCTTCGGGTGCTCCACAGCGGAATATACCTCTCCTTCTGGAACACAATAACCTTCTGAAAATAACTTGAAGTGGTGAATCAACGCCTCCATGTCCCGCTTCATCTCCATCCTAGGGGGAGGGGCCACCTTATAGTTGTCTACTATGACAGGACCAGGATTATCCTTCAGCCACTGAACGCACTGACGAATAATCCGATTCGACTGACGCAACTCCTCAACCCGCACGAGATAACGATCATAACTATCCCCCGTTACCCCCACCGGTATATCAAAATCCATCTGGTCATAAACGCTATAGGGACGCTTTTTGCGTAAATCCCAAGCAACCCCTGAACCTCGCAACATCGGACCAGAAAAGCCAAGCTGCAGCGCCCGCTCCACCGGTACTACTGCAATTCCCACCGTACGCTGCTTCCAGATACGGTTGTCGGTCAACAATGTCTCGTAGTCATCGATACAGCCAGGGAACCGTTCAGTAAAGGACCAAATAAAATCTAACAGGGAACCATCCCGCTGATTATTCAGTTCATCAACTTCTTTCTTACTGTGCCACTTAGATGGTTGGTACTTGGCCATAGAATCGGGCAAATCCCGGTAAACACCACCTGGTCGGTAATAAGCCGCATGCATCCGAGCACCTGACACCGCTTCGTAACAATCCAGCAAATCCTCCCGCTCCCGGAAGGTATACAAAAACATCGTCATGGCTCCCACATCTAAACCATGGGTACCCAGCCACAACAAATGATTGAGAATCCGAGTTATTTCGTCAAACATAACGCGGATGTACTGAGCACGCAGCGGAACCTGAATACCCAACAGCCGCTCAATAGCCATTACGTAAGCATGCTCGTTACACATCATCGACATGTAATCGAGGCGATCCATATAACCAACGCTCTGGTTAAATGGCTTGCTCTCAGCCAACTTCTCCGTTCCCCGATGAAGCAAGCCAATATGGGGATCGGCACGTTGTACCACTTCGCCGTCCAGTTCCAACACCAGACGCAGCACCCCGTGAGCCGCTGGATGCTGTGGCCCGAAGTTCAAGGTGTAATTGCGAATCTCGGCCATGGCGAATTAGCGATCCCGTTTTAGATCTTCATAGCGATGATCCTCACGAATAACTCGAGGCACTAGCTCGCGAGGCTCAACAGTGACTGGTTCATAAATTACCCGGCCCTGCTGTGGGTCATAACGCATTTCCACATGGCCCATCAAAGGGAAGTCCTTACGGAAGGGATGTCCGATAAAACCGTAATCCGTCAAGATTCGCCGCAGGTCGGGATGACCATCAAAAATAATGCCGAACATATCGAAGGTCTCCCGCTCATACCAAGAAGCAGAGGCCCACACAGCAACAACAGAATCAATTACCGGCGAATCTTCTTCTAGATAGACTTTAAGGCGCAACCGCTCATTGCGGGCAACGGAAAGAAGATGGTAGACAACCGCAAAACGCCCCTTATCCCAGCCTCCACCTCGATAAGCTGAATAGTCCACTCCGCACAAATCCACCAACACGTCAAAACGGAGACTATCCCGCAACACCGGGGCCACCGTCGCCAACTGCTGACGAGGCAGAACCATCGTTACTTCACCAAGAGACTCGGTGTAGACCACCCCTCCCTCTTGGAAATGGCCACGAAGGCGCTCCACCAAATTCGATTTCGAATTCATCGCTGGAAACTATTCTCAGGGTTTGGGTAGACACTACCTCGGCTACTCCGACAACTCGCAGCCGCCATGAAGACGGACAAGCAAAGTGAAGTAACCTTGCCGCTTTTCCCACAACAAAACTAACGGGCTATCGTGTTAGTGCGGATTATTTTTTTATGTAACTGCAAAATACCGTATATCAACGCCTCTGCTGTGGGGGGGCAGCCAGGAATATAAATATCCACCGGAACAACTCGATCACATCCCCTCACTACGGAGTACGAATTGTAATAGTAACCACCACCGTTGGCACAGGATCCCATGGAGATAACCCAACGAGGTTCCGACATCTGGTCATAAACCTTGCGTAGGGCCGGGGCCATCTTATTCGCTAAGGTTCCAGCCACAATCATAACGTCGGATTGGCGCGGGCTAGGACGAAAAACCATACCGAACCGATCTAGGTCATAACGAGACGCACCTGCATGCATCATTTCTATAGCACAGCAAGCCAGACCAAAAGTCATAGGCCACATCGAGCCGGTACGGGCCCAATTAATAACTTTGTCAGCGGTAGTAGTAACCCAACCTTTATCGAGAACGCCCTCTATTCCCATTCCAGCGCCCCTTTCTTCCACTCGTAAATGAAACCAACTACTAAAATTCCTAAAAACAACACCATGGCAGAGAAACCAAATCCTCCCACTTCCCGCAGAACAACTCCCCAAGGGAAGAGAAAAGCGATTTCCAGATCGAAGATAATGAAAAGGATAGCTACAAGATAGTAACGCACGTCAAACTTCACGCGGGAATCTTCAAAAGCTTCGAAGCCGCATTCATAGGGAGATAATTTCTCGACATCAGGTTTATGGGGGCCAAGAACAAAACCTGCAGCGATAGCGCCAACACCAACCAATGTGCCAACAATCAGGAAAATTAAAATAGGTAGGTAATTCTGTAGCATTGCTCTCTCCCAAACTTCATCCCTGTACGAATACAAAACGCCGGAGAATTTGAAGCTACCGCAGCAGCCCTTTTTTTAACGACCTAGTTATAGTCCAGCTTTGCAAATTTGCAAGCTATTCGGCCTGCTACTTCTAAAGAAACTTGGTGCCGATGGCCGGACTCGAACCGGCACAGCTTGCGCCACCGCCCCCTCAAGACGGCGTGTCTACCAATTTCACCACATCGGCTAACAAGAAAGACTACCCGGACCTACCGAGGCTGTTCAGCCCCCTGAGGACTTTCGCCAGCGGGAG
>CAWUNB010000096.1:0-7382 GCA_963923745.1 uncultured Thiotrichales bacterium | reverse complement strand
ATCGACGGCGGTGTTTGGCACCTCGATGTCGGCTCATCACATCCTGGGGCTGTAGTCGGTCCCAAGGGTATGGCTGTTCGCCATTTAAAGTGGTACGCGAGCTGGGTTTAGAACGTCGTGAGACAGTTCGGTCCCTATCTGCCGTGGGCGTTGGAGATTTGAGAGGAGCTGCTCCTAGTACGAGAGGACCGGAGTGGACGTACCTCTGGTGTTCCGGTTGTCACGCCAGTGGCATTGCCGGGTAGCTATGTACGGACGGGATAACCGCTGAAAGCATCTAAGCGGGAAGCCTCCCTCAAGATGAGATCTCCCTGGACCCATGAGGTCCCTAAAGGTCCGTCGAAGACCACGACGTTGATAGGCTGGGTGTGGAAGCGCAGTAATGCGTGAAGCTAACCAGTACTAATTGACCGTGAGGCTTGACCATATAACGCCCAAGTGTTTTACATGTTGGTGTACTCTCACAACTCACCGTAAGTCGCTGCCCAGACAGCGATGTTAAAAGTTTTGCCTGGCGGCCATAGCCGACGGGAACCACCCGATCCCATCCCGAACTCGGAAGTGAAACCGTTGTACGCCGATGATAGTGTGGGTCTCCCATGCGAAAGTAGGTCACTGCCAGGCACCTCATTCCAACAAGCCCCAATTGCTTTAGCAGTTGGGGCTTTTTCTTGTCTATCGCTCTAAAATTATTTTTTTGGTGACGGGTGGATTTGTCTGTCAATTCACTACCCCCTCTGGCTGCGCCGGTGGAGGAACTTCGTAGGTCTTGAAATCCCTGATTTCCGGTGAAAATCTACGGCATAGTCCAATTCCACGTTTTAAGGGGTTGGGGATCCCTAGTAGCAGACTCCAAGCTAAAATTACCAAGCCATCGTCCCTGTTCCTCTCGGTTGCTTGGAACGGGGTGGGCAGAGAGTCAACGCTAATGCTACTAGAACTATATCTTGGAGACCTCCTATGATTTATGCCGCTCCTGGGACTGCTGATGCCAAAGTCCAATTCAAAGCCAAATACGACAACTACATCGGCGGGCAGTGGACCCCTCCCGTAAAAGGCCAGTATTTCGACGTTATTACCCCGATCTCCGGCCACGTTTACACCCAGGCCGCTCGTTCCGGTGCTGAAGATATTGAATTGGCCCTGGACGCTGCCCACGCCGCCGCCGACAAATGGGGCAAAACCGCTCCCGGTGAACGGGCCAACGTTTTGTTGCGTATCGCCGATCGCATGGAGCAAAACCTGGAACGGTTAGCCTATGCCGAGACGGTGGATAACGGTAAGCCGATTCGGGAAACCCTCAACGCCGATATTCCCCTTTCCATTGACCACTTCCGTTACTTCGCCGGTGCCCTGCGGGCGCAAGAAGGGGCCATCAGCGATCTGGATGAAACCACCGTTGCCTATCATTTCCATGAACCTCTCGGCGTGGTGGGCCAGATCATTCCCTGGAACTTCCCGATTTTGATGGCGGCGTGGAAATTGGCCCCCGCTCTGGGCGCGGGTAACTGCGTGGTACTGAAACCCGCTGAATCTACCCCTATCTCCCTATTGGTCTTGATCGAACTGATTGCCGATCTATTGCCTCCCGGCGTGCTCAATATCGTCAACGGCTTTGGTCGGGAAGCCGGTATGCCTTTGGCCAATAGCACCCGTATTGCCAAAATCGCCTTCACCGGTTCGACCACGACGGGACGCATCATTGCCCAAGCGGCGGCCAACAACCTGATCCCAGCGACTCTGGAGCTGGGTGGCAAATCTCCCAATATCTTCTTTGCCGATGTCATGGATAAAGACGACGGCTTCCTCGACAAGGCGATAGAGGGTTTGGTGTTGTTTGCCTTCAATCAAGGCGAAGTGTGCACCTGCCCTTCCCGCGCCCTGATCCAGGAAGATATTTACGATGCCTTCATAGAACGCTGCTTGGGTCGAGTCGCGGCTATCAAGCAAGGTAATCCGCTGGATACCGATACCATGGTGGGAGCACAAGCTTCCAAGGAACAGCTCACCAAGATCCTGTCTTATCTGGATCTGGGGCGACAGGAAGGCGCTCAGTGCCTCATCGGTGGTGGGCAAAAGACCTTCACCGGTGATCTGGCCGGGGGCTATTACGTCGAGCCCACGTTGTTCAAGGGCCACAATAAGATGCGCATCTTCCAGGAAGAAATTTTTGGGCCGGTGCTGGCCGTGACCACTTTCAAGGATGAAGCCGAAGCCCTAGCTATCGCTAACGACACCCTCTACGGGTTGGGGGCTGGCGTGTGGAGCCGAAACGGCAACGTGGCTTACCGGATGGGACGGGCTATTAAGGCCGGTCGGGTGTGGACCAACTGCTACCACGCCTATCCCGCTCACGCTGCCTTCGGTGGTTACAAAGAATCCGGGATTGGCCGGGAAACCCACAAGATGATGCTGGACCACTACCAGCAGACCAAGAATTTGTTGGTCAGCTACTCTGAGCAAAAACTCGGCTTCTTCTAGCCATCCCTGATGGGCGGACGGGGCTGCTGAGGCAGCCCCGTATTTCTCCCAAAATAAGGAGCGTCCTATGGTGGATCGCGTCGTGGCAACAGAAGCGGCCCTGGCCCTGATTGATACCTTAAGAGCTAAACACGGTCCCTTGATGTTTCATCAATCCGGCGGTTGCTGTGATGGCAGCGCAGCGAATTGCTATCCCTTGGGGGAATTGCGTGTCACCCCGGAGCGGGATATCCAATTGGGAGAAATCGGTGGGGTACCCTTTTATATCAGTCGTTCCCAGTACGAGTATTGGAAACATACCCAACTGATTATCGATGTAGTGGAAGGACGCGGGGGTACCTTCTCATTGGAAGGGCCAGAAGGACTGGCTTTTTTAACCCGCTCCCGTTTATTTACCGATGAAGAATGGGCGGAGTTATAGGAGCGAAGGACGGTAGCGAGAAACCTTGTCCCCTGTTAGTGTAAGCGAACGATCCCTTCGCTACTGTGGCACCTGTCATGACAACCCGCTCTATTCTGGTAACCAGTGCCTTGCCTTACGCCAATGGCCCTATTCACCTGGGACATTTGGTGGAATACATCCAAACCGATATTTGGGTGCGCTACCAGAAGATGGCGGGCCATCGCTGTTATTACGTGTGTGCCGACGATGCCCACGGCACCCCTATTATGTTGCGGGCGCAGCAAGAAGGGATCTCGCCAGAAGAGTTAGTAACCCGTATCGGAGTAGAACATCGGGCTGATTTTGCTGATTTTGCTGTTAATTTTGATAACTATCATACGACTCATTCTCCCGAAAATGCCTATTATGCGCAGCTGATCTATAACCGCCTTTATCAGGCTGGTTTAATTGCGCAGCGGGCTATTTCACAAGCCTACGATCCAGTGCGGGAAATGTTTTTACCGGATCGATTCATCAAAGGTACTTGTCCTCGTTGTGGGGCTAATGACCAATACGGTGACTCCTGTGAAGTGTGTGGTGCCACCTATTCCCCCGCTGACTTGAAAAATCCAGTTTCCGCTTTGTCGGGAGCCACACCGGTTGAACGGGAATCTGAACATTATTTCTTTAGATTACCTGCTTTAGCCGATTGGTTACGCCAATGGGTAGCTGAAGGCCATATTTAGACGGAAATTCTTAATAAACTTAATGAATGGTTTGCGGCAGGTTTACAAGAATGGGATATTAGCCGTGATGCACCTTATTTTGGTTTTGAAGTGCCTGGCGCATCAGGTAAGTATCTTTATGTCTGGCTAGATGCCCCTATTGGTTACATGGCTAGTTTTCAGAATCTATGTGATAAAACAGCTGAATTATCTTTCGATGAATTTTGGGGAAGTAATAGTTCTGCTGAGTTGTACCATTTTATTGGTAAAGACATTGCCTATTTTCATACATTATTTTGGCCAGCAGAATTACAGGCAGCAGGTTTTCGTACCCCTACAGCTGTTTTTTGTCATGGTTTTTTGACTGTTAACGGTCAAAAGATGTCAAAATCCCGAGGAACTTTTATTAAAGCTCGTACCTATTTAGATCATTTAGAAGCTGAATATTTACGCTATTATTTTGCGGCCAAACTGAGTTCAGGTATTGATGATCTAGATTTAAATTTAGAGGATTTCGTCAATCGGGTAAATGCCGATTTAGTTGGTAAAGTAGTTAATATTGCTAGCCGCTGCGCTGGTTTTATTACTAAAAATTTTGCAGGTTACTTAGGAAAAGAATTAGCAGATCCAGGTCTTTATCAATTACTCGCTGAAACAGGTACCGTTATAGGTGATCTCTATGAACGGCGCGAACTAGCTACGGCTATGCGGGAAATTATGGCATTAGCAGATCGAGCTAATCATTATATTGATGACCAGAAACCTTGGGTGTTGGCTAAAACTTCGGGGCAAGAAGATAATTTACAGAAAGTATGTACCCAGGGACTTAACCTATTTCGGGTGTTAATAATCTACTTAAAACCGGTACTTCCACGCTTAGCCGAGCGGGCTGAAGCATTCCTTACTATTCCTCCTTTGTACTGGAGTGATCGACACCAACCATTACTGAATCGCTCAATTGCGCCCTTTACTCCCCTCTTAGGGCGGGTGGATCCTAAAAAAGTACAAGCAATGGTAGATGCTTCCCGAGAGAGCCTCACCCGGTAACTGGTTTTCAGTGTAATGACTAAGCGTGAACTCTGCGTGTTAGGTATCGAAACTTCCTGTGATGAAACAGGGGTAGCCGTTTACCACGGAACAAGGGGGTTACTGGGCCATGCTCTTCATAGCCAGGTAGACCTCCACAATCGTTATGGGGGCGTTGTTCCAGAATTGGCTTCCCGTGACCACGTCCAACGCACGTTACCTTTGATTCGGGAGGTAATGAATACAGCCAAGATCAAACCAATGGATTTAGGGGGGGTGGCCTATACTGCTGGACCTGGTTTGATTGGCGCTTTATTGGTAGGGGCTGCGATAGGACGAAGTCTGGCTTACGGCTGGGGAATTCCGGCAGTGGCTGTGCACCACATGGAAGGTCACTTATTGGCCCCGCTGTTGGAAGAGAATCCACCCCAGGTTCCATTTTTGGCGCTATTAGTTTCCGGAGGTCATACCCTCCTGCTGGATGTGACCGAAATAGGTCATTACCAGATTTTGGGAGAATCAGTAGATGACGCAGTGGGAGAAGCCTTTGACAAAACCGCTAAGCGATTGGGGTTGGGCTACCCGGGGGGACCTGCGGTGGCGGCATTGGCTGAGCAGGGTAACCCAAAGCGGTTTCGTTTTCCCCGCCCTATGACTGATCGCCCTGGGCTGGATTTTAGTTTCAGTGGCCTAAAAACTTTTGCTTTGACTACGTTACGGGATGCTGGAGAAGACCCCCAGACTCAAGCGGATGTCGCTCGGGCTTTTCAGGATGCCGTAGTGGATACCCTAGCCATTAAGTGTCGCCGGGCCTTGATCCAAACGGGTCGTCGCCAACTGGTAGTGGCCGGTGGGGTAGGTGCTAATCAGGCTCTACGCTCTCGATTGACCGTATTGGCCCAAGAAGAAGGCGTGCAAGTATTTTATCCACGCCCAGCTTTTTGTACTGATAACGGCGCCATGATCGCTTTTGCGGGTTGGTTACGACTAAAGGCGGGACAGCAAGCGCCTCTGATGGTGGAAGCACGACCTCGCTGGCCATTGGATATCCTGTTCAACTAAGAACTGTGGGCTAACTAATCACCTCCATTTGGCGCTGGCAGTAATACCTCTCGACTACCATTAGGCTGAATCGGGCCCACGATCCCAACTCGCTCCATAGCGTCCACCAAGCGAGCAGCTCGGTTGTAGCCTATCTTTAGTCGCCGTTGCACGCTGGATACAGAAGCTCGACGGGTTTCCACAATGATGCGCCGGGCTTCTTCATATAGCGGATCGTCTTCTGGGTTATCGTCGGAATCATTGGCGCTGCTGCTATTACCGCCCTCTCCTTCGCTTCCACTCCCACCTTTAAGAATGTCGTCAACGTAATTCGGTATTCCCCGGGATTTCAAATCCTCCACCACCCGATGGACTTCCTGGTCAGAAACAAAAGCACCGTGTAGCCGATTAGGCATACCACTCCCTGGAGCCAGGTAGAGCATGTCGCCATTACCCAACAAATGTTCTGCTCCTTGCTGATCCAAAATAGTACGGGAATCGATACGGGAGGAGACTTGGAAAGAAATGCGGGTTGGGATATTGGCCTTAATTAAACCGGTGATGACATCTACTGAAGGGCGTTGAGTTGCCAGGATCAGGTGGAGCCCAGCTGCCCGCGCCTTTTGGGCTAGGCGAGCAATCAGTTCCTCTACTTTCTTGCCCACCGTCATCATCATGTCAGCCAATTCGTCCACTACCACCACTATGTAGGGCAACGTGGTCAAAGGAGCCGGTTCTACTCCGCTGGCTTGGATAGAGGGCAAGACGATGGGGGCACCATTTTCAATGGCCTTAGCTACTTTTTCATTGAACCCAGCGATATTGCGTACCCCTAGGGCCGCCATTAGCCGGTAACGTTGTTCCATTTCTGCTACACACCAACGCAAGGCATTGGCTGCTTCCTTCATGTCAGTCACCACAGGGGCCAGCAAGTGGGGAATACCCTGATAGATTGATAATTCCAGCATCTTCGGATCGACCATGATCAGCCGTACCTGGGAAGGCCCCAATTTATAGAGTAGGCTGAGGATCATGGCATTAATAGCAACAGACTTACCGGAACCAGTGGTACCAGCTACCAATAGGTGAGGCATCTTTTGCAGGTCAACCACGCTGGGGCGACCGGCAATATCCTTCCCCAATGCCAATGGCAAAGTGTAGGGACACTGAGCATATTCCGGAGAATGCAGTACCTCGGAGAGGCCCACTACCTCTCGCTGTGTATTGGGAATCTCCAATCCTACGGTGGGACGTCCAGGGATAACTTCTACTATCCGCACGCTAACTACTGATAGAGAACGGGCTAAATCTTTGGATAAATTGCTGATTTGATTAGATTTAACTCCAGGAGCCAGTTGCAATTCAAAGCGAGTGATGACCGGACCAGGATGGAATTTAACGACTTCCACATCCACTCCAAATTCCGCCAATCGAGCTTCCACCAACCGAGACAATTCTTCCAGAGCTTCCATAGAAAAGGCTGGCTTTTGGGCAGTTGGCCCATCCAACAAGTTAAGGGAAGGTGGTAGTACCTCCATTTCGGGAGTAGATACCGCCGAGGCTGGAGTTGGCGCTGCTCGAGGGGTTGTAACCCGCGCTGCTGCTTTAGCTAGATCGGGGGCAGGCAGTGGGCTGGAAACTGACTCAGGTAAAGGCTGATCGAGCTGGCTCCCCCCTAGGGAATCATCCACAGGTGAAGCCGTTGAATCAGGGGCTGCTGGTCGCTC
>CAWUNB010000095.1:0-7416 GCA_963923745.1 uncultured Thiotrichales bacterium | reverse complement strand
TTGATACCCTACGGGGACGCAATAATCACCATATTGCTGAAACCGTGTTTAAGGCATTTGGCCGGGCTTTGCGTATGGCCGTAGAACCGGATCCCCGGATGAATGACCTCCTTCCTTCCACCAAAGGCAGCCTGTAACCGATGAACTCCGTAGCAGTGGTTAACTACGGCATGGGCAATTTACGCTCAGTCTCCAAAGCGTTAGAACACGTTGCTCCCCAAGCGAAAATTTGGGTAACTCAGGATCCGGCCCAGATCCGCGAAGCGGATCGGGTGGTTTTCCCAGGAGTGGGAGCCATGCGGGATTGCATGACGGAGTTACACAACCAGGGCCTGCTAGACGTTGTGCGGGAATGTGCTGCCAGTCGGCCTTTTCTCGGCATCTGCCTAGGGATGCAAGCCCTTTTAGAATTTAGCGAAGAAAATGAGGGTACTCCTGGTTTAGGGCTACTGCCTGGTCAAGTCCGACGCTTTCCAGCAGATTTGCGAGAACAGGCCCATAACGATGGGGATCCTCCCTTAAAAATTCCCCACATGGGCTGGAATCAGGCCATTCCTAACCGGTCTCACCCGCTATGGGCCGGTATTCCCCAGGATAGCCGTTTCTATTTTGTCCATAGTTTTTACGTAGCGCCTCGGGATGGCGAACTGTGGGCGGCCACCACCCACTATGGCTTTCCCTTCGCCTCCGCCGTAGCGCGAGATAATTTATTTGCCGTGCAATTTCACCCTGAGAAAAGCCAGCGGGCCGGGTTAGCTCTGCTGGCCAACTTTATGACCTGGGACGGTCGTCCCTAAGCCCGAGGACACTGCGATGTTGATCATTCCTGCGATCGACCTCAAAGACGGTCAATGCGTGCGTTTGCGCCAAGGCCGGATGGAGGACGATACCGTATTCTCCAATGACCCCCGGGCTATGGCCCAACGCTGGGTCGATGCCGGAGCGCGACGGCTCCACATTGTTGACTTAAATGGCGCTTTTGCCGGACGCCCGGTCAATGCGGCGGTTATTGAAGACATTGCCCGCGCCCACCCCGATCTGTCTATTCAAGTGGGTGGGGGTATTCGGGATAGCGAAACCATTGCCACTTACCTAGCCGCTGGGGTACGCCATGTCATTATTGGCACGAAAGCGGTGACAACGCCCCATTTCGTGGAAGATATGTGTCTCGAATTTCCTGGCCATATTTTGGTGGGACTGGATGCGAAAGGCGGCAAAGTGGCCATTGAAGGCTGGTCGAAACTATCTCACCACGATGTGGTCGATATGGCCCGACGTTTTGAACGAGCCGGGGTAGAAGCCATTATTTACACCGACATTGGCCGAGACGGCATGATGAACGGGGTGAATGTGGAAGCGACGGTAACGTTAGCACGCGCTTTAACCATCCCGGTGATTGCCTCCGGGGGAATTACCAATTTAGATGATATTCGCGCCTTATGTGGGGTGGCGGGAGAAGGCATTATGGGCGCGATTACTGGACGCGCTATCTACGAGGGAACCCTTGATTTCGCCCAGGCCCAACACCTGGCTGACCAGCTGACGGCTTAGAAGATTCCTATGGGTTTAGCCAAACGCATCATCCCCTGTCTCGATGTGGACCAGGGCCGGGTAGTTAAAGGCGTGCGCTTTGTGAATATTCGCGACGCTGGTGATCCCGTGGAAGCGGCTCGCCGCTACGATGAACAAGGGGCCGACGAGCTGACTTTTCTCGACATCACCGCCAGTAGCGATGACCGGGCGACCATGATTCACGTGGTGGAACAGGTGGCCAGCCAAGTTTTTATTCCCCTGACCGTAGGCGGTGGTATTCGTACCCTGGAAGACATTCGCCGCATGCTCCACGCCGGAGCCGATAAGGTAGCCATTAATACCGCCGCTGTTTTCAATCCGTCTTTTGTCCAACAAGCCGCCGAGCGTTTTGGTTCCCAGTGCATCGTGGTAGCCATTGATGCCAAAGCCACGGGGCCGAATCGCTGGGAAATTTTTACCCACGGTGGTCGGCGCACGACCGGATTAGACGCTATTGCCTGGGCAGAAAAAATGGTGGCCCTGGGGGCCGGTGAAATTTTGCTCACCAGTATGGATCGGGACGGTACCCGCGACGGATTTGATCTGGCCTTGACGCGAGCGGTCGCCGATGCCGTTGCCGTTCCAGTTATCGCTTCCGGTGGTGTTGGTCGCTTGGAACATTTAGCCGCCGGGGTATTGCAGGGCCGCGCTGATGCGGTATTAGCCGCTAGTATTTTTCACTTCGGCGAACACACCATTGCCGAAGCCAAGCAGGTGATGGCGGAGCATGGTATTGAAGTTCGGCGTTAATCGCCTTCCCCTACTCAAGCTACAAAAAAATAAGCCTGCCTCCTCAACTCACAAGGATACTGTTCGTGCCTGATACCGCTTGGTTAGATGAGATTAAATGGACGGCTGAGGGACTGGTGCCCGCCATTGCCCAGGACGCGGCCAGCGGCGAGGTTTTAATGTTCGCTTGGATGAATCGGGAATCCCTAGCCCTGACGGTAGCTGAAGGACGAGCGGTGTATTGGTCCCGTTCCCGCAATCGCCTGTGGCGCAAGGGCGAAGAATCGGGCCATGTTCAGCGATTATTAGATATACGCTTGGACTGCGATAAAGACGTGATACTGATGCAGGTGGAACAAATGGGCGGCATTGCTTGTCACACCGGCCGCCGTAGTTGTTTCTTCCATAGTCTAAAAGAGGGCCAATGGCAGGCCGTGGATCCCGTCCTCAAAGATCCACAAGCGATTTACCAAGCATGAGCGCGGATATTCTGACCCAACTAGCCCGGGTGTTAGCAGAACGAAAAACCGCCGATCCCAAGAGTTCCTACGTCGCCGGTTTATATGCCAAAGGACTGGACACCATTCTGAAAAAAGTGGGCGAAGAAGCCACGGAAGTGGTTATTGCTGCTAAAGACGGCGATCCCAAAGCGCTGATTTATGAGATAGCCGATCTGTGGTTTCACACCCTAGTTCTGCTCTCCCAGCAAGGGTTAGCCCCCGATGATGTCTTGGCTGAATTAGCCCGTCGTTTCGGATTGTCCGGTTTAACTGAAAAAGCCGCCCGTGGTGAACCATAACGAGGGGATGCAGATGAGTGATTGTTTATTTTGTCGAATTATCGCGGGCGAGATTCCCGCTCCGCGACTTTATGAAGATGACCAGGTTGTGGTCATTCCCGATAAATTCCCCAAGGCACCAGTGCACCTATTAGTGTTGCCTCGGGAGCATATTGTCAGTTTGGCCGAATTGACACCGGCCCATGATGGCCTGATGGCGCATATTATGCGCTTGCTACCGGGGCTGGCCCGTGACAATGGCCTGGCCGGTGGATTTCGCACCGTAATCAATACCGACCGGGGCGGTGGTCAGGAAATTTTTCATTTGCATATTCATGTATTTGGACCTGTTGGCGGATGATATCCCGCTCCTATTTCAGTTTTCGCTTTTTGAAAACGTTTGTTGACGGACAGGTTCCTGCTCTCTTCGACTTCGCTCAGGGAGCGGTTTGGTCATCCCCGCGAACGCTCCCTTCGACTCCGCTCAGGGAGCGTTTAGTTATCCCCGCGAACGTTCCCTGAGCGAAGTCGAAGGGAACGAGAAACCGAAAAATGAAATGGGCTCTGAATAGATATCTACGGTCAATCCCCTTAACCTTGTCACTTTGGAGAACCCACAATGGGCCTAGGCGGCATTAGTATTTGGCAATTGTTAATTCTTTTACTCATTATCGTACTGGTATTTGGTACTAAGAAGCTCCGTAATATTGGCGTTGATTTGGGTAATGCTTTCAAAGGGTTTAAAGCATCTATGCAGGAAGGAGAAGAATCCGCTGCTGCAACTGAAAAAAACCAATCCGCTGCTGCTAATTCTTCCCCCAATGATCCCGGTCGGGTCATCGAAGGGCAAGTAACAACCCGGGATAAAACCTCCTAGAGACTCTCTACCATGTTCGAGATCGGCTTTTGGGAACTAGTAATGGTGGGTGTTGTGGCTCTACTGGTGGTGGGGCCGGAGCGTTTGCCTGGTTTGGCTCGTACCGCTGGATTATGGCTGGGCAAGGCACGCTATTTTGTCAGCGGAGTACGGGCAGAAATTGAACGGGAAATTAAAGCAGAAGAACTCCGTCGCGTTCTCAATGAACAAGCTCAATCCACCGGGCTACATGAGATTGTTGAAGAAACTCGCCAAACTTTGGCAGACAGCCGGAGTGCGTTGAAGGAAACCGCCGAACTTACTAGCACTGTAGGGAAACCGGATGAACCCCCCCGACCATAATGAAGTGGAACAGCCCTTCATCTCCCATCTGTTAGAGTTGCGGGATCGTTTGTTGCGCATGATCCTGGCTATCCTACTGGTAACTCTATTGCTGTTTCCTTTCTCCAATCCTCTCTATACCTGGGCTGCTCAACCCCTGATGAAGTTGTTACCCCAGGGATCCAGCATGATCGCTACTAAAGTAGCCTCGCCCTTTATGGCTCCCTTTAAATTAGCCATGGTGGCGGCCCTATTTATCGCTATGCCCTACGTGTTGTACCAAGTTTGGGCTTTCGTTGCCCCTGGTCTATACCGCCATGAGCGGCGGTTAATACTCCCGCTGGTAGTGTCCAGTGCCTTTCTTTACTACCTTGGCATGGCCTTCGCGTATTTCCTGGTATTTCCTATAGTGTTCGGTTTTTTCATCGCGACAGCGCCGGAAGGGGTTGCCGTTATGACCGACATTAATGAATATCTGGATTTTATCCTTACTTTATTTTTTGCTTTTGGTGTGGCTTTTGAAGTACCCGTAGCGACCGTTCTATTGGTTTGGACCGGTGCAGTTACTCCTGATGAACTCAAAGAAAAACGTCCCTATATTATTGTCGGTGCATTTGTGGTGGGGATGCTATTAACACCACCCGATGTTTTTTCTCAAACTATGCTGGCTGTGCCCATGTGGATGCTATTCGAGGCGGGCCTGTACGCTTCTCGCTGGTTAGTTCATTGGCGAGAAGAACAGGATAACCAAAATGAAGCAGGATTACCTGTTGTACAGGAAGATTTAGAGCAGGAACTGGATCGAGCAGCAGCTGAAGAAGCACGGATACGTGCTTTACCAGAGTCAACTTCTCGCTATACCCAGGAAGGGGTAGAGGATGAATTGAAATTGCTGGGTAAAGGTGACGAATCCAAGAACTAATACTGCAATAGCTGAAATACTGGCGGGTATTCTCTACCACGAGGACTGGATAATGGCATTAATGGGTGATTGGTATACCGAAGAATGGCAAGGGCAAGGTGCGGCGATTTCTCTCAAAATCGCCCAGCGTCTCTACGTTGAACAGTCAGCATTTCAGTTAGTAGAAGTTTTTGAAACTGAAACCTTCGGTCGCTTGCTAACCCTTGATGGGTTAGTCATGGTGACCGATCGGGACAACTTTTTTTACCATGAAATGTTGTCTCACCCTGCTCTATTTACCCACCCAGCGCCTCGGGAGGTGCTCATTATCGGCGGAGGGGATTGCGGTACACTGCGGGAAGTACTCAAACACGATGAGGTAAAACGAGTAGTACAGATGGAGCTGGATGAAGCAGTCACTCGGGTTGCCGCCCAGTTTTTCCCACTGCTGTGTGAATCCAATGGCGATCCCCGAGCTGAATTGCGTTTTGGAGATGGGCTACGCTATGTCACTGAAGCACCAGGGGATAGCTTCGATGTCATTCTAGTGGACGGTACTGATCCCATTGGTCAAGCCGCTGGCTTGTTCTCTCCTGAGTTCTATCGAGATTGTCGGCGTTTGTTACGGCCGGGGGGAATTTTAGCGGGCCAAACTGAATCGCCGTTGCTCCACAGCGATCTCATCGTGGCCGTTCACGGTGCCCTGAAAACGGCTGGTTTTACTGATACGGCCACTGTTCAATTTCCCCAGTGTACCTATCCCTCTGGTTGGTGGACCGCCACGTTGGCCTCTCGAGACGGCGTATTAAGGACACCCCGTCCTTTACCAACCCACTTACCAACCCGCTACTACAACACTGCTATCCACCAAGGTGCGCTGGCGCTACCGGAATTTCTCAAACAACGTCTTGCTCGGCAGTGAACTTTTTCGATGATGGGAACTCTTACCCCGGTGAGAGCCTTGTTGGCAATCTCCCGCCCCCCTAGGCGGGGTTGCTCGGCATCCCCAGTCGAGCAAAAACCTTTAACCCCGATCCTTCCCCCTTGGATCGGGGTTTTTTTCTTTAAAAATCTGCTATTAGCGCCCGTGACCTAGCCAATCCAGCCACAGAGGAAGGGTCACCAAACTAAATACGGTGGAAAGGGTTACTGTCATGGCGTACAGCCCGGTATTTAAGCGATAACGGTCACAAAGCATTAGCCCTAGCACCATACTGGGCATAGCGGTTTCTAGTACCGCTGCGACCCGTTCACTTCCTGCTAATCCGAGAGGACCGCTTAAATACCAAGCCCCTAGGGGTATCAACAGCAAGCGAGCAATAACTGCTGGAATTACCAAGGGTAAATTATCTCGATGAACTTGAGACCAACTTAAGCTTAAGCCAAGGGATAGCAGCATAAGAGGGATAACACCGCTGGCCAACATACCCAGCAACCCCTGAATCCAGTGGGGCATAGCAACCCCCGTTACATTCAGCAGCGCCCCTAATAATCCAGCCCATAGGGGGGGAACCTTGGCAAGAGCTGCTACAGGATGTATCCCGTCGCCGCCGTGGCCGTGGGCTTGCGCTGCCGCTACCCCCAGAGTGAAGAGCACCGGCTCCATAGCAAATAAGTCAATTTGGACTGCCACTCCCCTAGACCAGTTACCAAAGGTGGCTTCCAGCACTGGCAACCCTAGATAGAGCACATTAGGAAAAGCCACTGCTAATACTAATGCCCCGGCAGTAGGACGTTTTACTCTAGCTAATCGACATACCCACCAAGTCAGCAGGAGTGCACCTACCATAGTCCCACTTCCCAAGGCAGCGATACGTAGAGAATCCAACCCTAATGGTGTACGCCACAATACTTGTAACACTAGGGCTGGTAGCAGTAGTACATAAACCAATCCGGTTAGTACTGAACGGGTGGTGTCTGCTGCTAATCCCAGCGGACGAAAGGCCCGCCAGCCCATGCCACAAGCCACCAGAGCGGCCATTTGTCCTAACACTTCAAACATCGCTGATTCCTAGGTGAGTGGTTTTCATGGCTGAAGTTCGCTGGGATTGGCCAACCCTTGGCGCAAGTAAGGGATAAGATCGCCAGCTAAAGTGCCTCGCTGACCAGCGCTACTGGCTAGGACTCCTGCCCAGGCGTGGAGGCAAACTCCAAGACGAGCAGCTAACGCCGGCGTCAACCCCTGAGCTAACAGACCACCAATAGCGCCAGCCAACACATCTCCCATCCCCCCACTGG
>CAWUNB010000094.1:0-7441 GCA_963923745.1 uncultured Thiotrichales bacterium | reverse complement strand
GGGCTCGGAGATGTGTATAAGAGACAGGAATCGTTTCACTTGATCCAGCCAATTAACTACCAGTGGCCAGATGGTTTGAATCGAAGGTGGAAATGTTTGGAGCGCTGGCTGAGACGGTTGAGTTACGGTCTTTCCTTGGTGTTCTGCAAGTTGCTCAACCCCATAGGGGGTTGTTAACAACACTGTCCCCTGTTGACCTGGGGCTGCCATCATTAGGCTTTCGATTGATGGGCCATAAATGACCAGGGTACCGGCTATCATTGAGGCGCAGCGGCCAGCAATTAAATGAAGAGGCGATGTTGGAGAGAGCAATGGGAAAAACCGATCTGTGGAGGATATAGCTATGTCTTCCAACCAGATTTCTGCCTCAGTCAAGATATCCTGATGGGTAAGGGGAATGGATTTAGGGTGACCACTTTCACTGGGTCCGTAAATTAGGACTGCGATGGCCTTTGGATCCCTAATCTGACCGGCCAAACTACAGCGACCATCCGGTAGCCAAGCGGCCACGTTCCGTACCCGAGGATCCGCCCCGGAAGGCACCGAATTTAGACAAATTACTCGTACCAAGCGGGCTAATTGTTCAGCTAGGGGTACTAGGGCTTGCCAATGGGCATAATCTTCCACCAACAACAAGCGAGCCTGGGAATCCGCTAAACAAAATGCTTGATTTCCCGGAGTATCATCTAAATCTAAGGGGACGACGACCAATCCTAGAGACAGAGCCGCCTGCTCCATCCATACCCAGGCTACGCTGCTAGAGGCCAGGATAGCGACCCGATCCCCCCCTCGACTTTGCTCTTGTTCTAAAGCCCGCCGCCACTGAGCTACCTGTTCACCCATTTTTTCCCAGGTATAGTCCCGCCATTCTCCCCAACTTGAATCCCACTGACAGTAGGCCCGCTGGTTGGGGTTATCCTCTACCCGCTGTCGGAACAGATTGGCCCAAGTCTCCGCTTGATTAATGGGTTTCAACGGACGAAGACGGTGGAAAAAATCGGTAAGGCGTCGCAACATGGCGATATTTTATCCGTTTGAGGGGGGAATATTTTGGCAACGCTACGTTTCAGCAAAATGCACGGGCTAGGTAATGATTTTGTGGTGATTGATGCCATTCGCCAAGCTGTCAGTCTTAATCCTAATCAAATACGTTTTCTAGCAGATCGCCATTTTGGAGTGGGATGTGACCAAGTGTTACTGGTGGAGTCTCCCACGCAACCAGGAGTGGATTTTCGTTACCGCATATACAACGCCGACGGCGGCGAGGTGGAGCAATGCGGCAACGGCGCCCGCTGCTTTGCCCGTTTCGTTCGGGAGGAAGGATTGACTATGGCAGATGAACTGGTCGTGGAAACGGCGGCTGGCATCATACGTCCCCGTCTGGAAAAAGATGGCCAGGTCACGGTGGATATGGGGCTACCTCGGTTTGAACCCGAGCTCATTCCCCTATTGGCGAAAACACCCGCTGTTTGCTATCCCTTCCAAGTAGGGGAACAAACTTGGTTCTGCGGCGCGGTATCTATGGGTAACCCCCATGGCGTTCTGCAGGTCGAAGCGGTGGATAGCGCCCCAGTAACAGAGCTGGGCCCTTTATTGGAACGCCACCCCCACTTCCCCCGCCGAGCCAATATCGGTTTTATGGAAGTAATATCCCCTCGCCATATTCGGCTGCGGGTATGGGAAAGGGGAACCGGAGAAACGCTCGCCTGTGGAACGGGGGCCTGTGCCGCCGTGGCAGTGGGCATCCGTCAGGGTTTATTAGAATCCCAAGTAACAGTAGAACTACCCGGAGGACGGCTAAAAATCCACTGGCCTGAAGCCGCAGGGTCCCTCTTTATGACTGGCCCAGCGACTCGGGTCTACGATGGGTATCTGGAGTTGACAGTGGATTAAAAATTAATGCCCGGATTCTTTGGCGACCAGTTTATCCATAATCCCTGGTAACTTCTCCAGCCCCCCCACCAAGGTGCCATTAGAGCGGTACTTGCCGTTGATAATAACGGAAGGGACACCGTCGATACCGTAGCGCTGACTAAGATCCCGGGCTCGCCGAATTTTGGCATCTACCCCAAAGGAGTGATAGACCCGATCAAAATCGGCACTACTCACCCCCGACTCGGCAAAAAAAGCCCGCAGATCGGTCTCACTTTCTAAACGCCGGCGTTGTACCTGGACAGCCTGAAATAGTATGGGATGCATTTTTTCCAGGATTCCCAGGGTTTCAGCTACATAAAACGCCCGCCCTAGGGGTTCCCAAGAATCGCGGAAAACGGCAGGGACACGGACGAAATTAACGTTGGCTGGTTGTTTCGCCAACCAAGCGTTGACAATGGGTTCAAAGTGGAAACAGTGAGGGCAGCCGTACCAAAACATTTCCACTACTTCCACCCGTCCGGGGCTTTGGGTGGCAACGGGAGGGGTCACTAGCTGGTAATCAAAACCCTCCTCAGCAGCCAATGCCGCTCCGGATAACAGCAACAGGCCAAGCCACCAACCAGCGAGCTTGTTCACGACGTCCCTCCAGGATAGGGGTTCAACAAGAGACGAAACACACCAGCGCCCGCGACGGATTTCCGTCGCAGACACCGGGCAGCATCCCATCAGGATGCCTTGACCGCATCAATTTTAGTTTTAGTGCACACCAGCCATGTACTCGGAAACAGCTTGCATATCAGCGTCACTCATACGGGCCGCAATATCCCGCATCATCGGTCCATTGGCCCGTTCACCTGATTTGAACTTCTGTAAGGTGGTAGCGGTGTAGGTAGCATGCTGAGAGGCTAGTGCAGGGAAACGGGCAGGACCGTTTCCTGCACCCTGGGGACCGTGACAGGCCGCACAAGCGGATAGCCCTTTGCTGCTGTCTCCCCCCATGTACAGTTTCTGGCCACGTGCTGCCAGTTCCGCACTAGCAGAAACACCGGCGGCCCGGGGCTGACTAGAGAAGTAGGCTGCCAGATCGTTAACGTCGGTTTCACTCAACGGCGCCGCCATAGGAGACATGGTGGGGTCATTGCGGACCCCTGCTTTGAACTCGGTAAGCTGCTTGACAATGTATTCCTGGGACTGGCCTGCCAGCTTGGGGAAATTGGGCACCGGGCTATTGCCATCGGCCCCATGACAGGCCGCGCAGAGGGAAGACTTATCCTTGCCCGCTGCCGGATTACCGGCTGCCTGGGCGGTGGAAGCCAGGCCCAGCAGCACACACGCCGCAACTGCGATCTTCTTCATAGGGGTCTCTTAACTGTCTGCTGACTTACAGGGATGAGGATGGGAAATGTCCAAAGTGCAGCCACGCACTCAGGATGCCTATATTATGATGGCCCGTTGTGGAAACCAATACATCCCAATCAGGTCAACCCCTACTTTCCGCTAGGGTACAGCCCTGCGGTTCCCTTCTACCCGAGACTTAGCCGCTTGCCTAATCATTACCATTGCGCTCGCTTTCTCACCGGGGCCTACCAATTGGCCCAACTTCCGCCAGACAGTGGCAACGAGGTGGCCTTCGCCGGTCGCTCTAATGCCGGCAAATCCAGCGCCATTAACACCATCACTGGCATTGGCAATCTGGCTCGCACCAGTCGCACGCCGGGACGAACTCAGCAGATCAATTTCTTCACAATTGATCCGGACCGGCGTCTCGTGGATTTGCCTGGCTATGGGTATGCCAAGGTACCGCCTACCATGCAACGCCATTGGCAAATGGCTCTAACTCGCTACCTAGGGGAACGTCGCTGCCTGCGGGGTATCGTGCTGGTGATGGATGCCCGCCATCCATTGCGGGATTTAGATGAAATTCTGCTAGCCGGTTGCCAGGCGGTTCAGCTGCCCGTACAAGTATTACTCACCAAAGTAGACAAGCTGAGCCGCAGTAACGCACTGCAAACCCAGCGGGCGGTAACCGCCGCACTGGCTGACTATCCCCAGCTGGGAGTACAACTGTTCTCGGCAACCCATTTCCAGGGACAGGAGGAGGCCAGAGCTAAACTAGATCATTGGTTTGGATTTTCGCCGCTACCTGCCTAACTATTACCGGGGGGGATAGCGCAGCCGTTGGGCCATATCCCCTACCTTTACTGGTTGGTGATTGCCATCACACAACCGTTCCCGTAGATCCAGTCGATAGGCCCCAGTAACTCCCCCCTCTCGGAGGGATCGCCAAGTGGGGTTCCTTACCTCCTGCCAATGACCACCACTGTCGTAGGCGTAGCCCTTATATTCCCCTGTTGTACAACGCAGCCCCTCGTAAAAAATATTATCCTGACCCCCATCCCGAGTTACCACTACGGTATAACGAACCACGCTATCTTTCCCTACTATCAGAGACGCTAGATCTAATTGGTAACGATAGGGGGTACGGACAGTTAAGTCCGTTAACTCCAATAATGCTTTAGGATGGGAGGGAAACTTCATTTCCCCCTCTTCTTTCCAGGGAGCGGGTTCTTCAATGTATTTTTCTTGATTAACTCCCCCTCGGGGCTCCATGGGATCCTGGCTTCCTGCCAGCGTTGGTTGCAAAAATAATAACAACGCCAAATTTGCTATCCCTCGCACCACTCCCCTGTTGCCAATAAGTACCATAACTGGTTCCTCTACTGTCCTGCGGCTATCGCTAGAGCTTGGTCGATATCACCCAAAATGTCGTCGATATGCTCGATCCCAATGGACAATCGCACCATATCTTCACTCACCCCAGCACGGGCTAATTCTTTAGGGGAAAGCTGACGATGAGTCGTGGTGGCAGGGTGGCAGGCCAGGGAGCGAGTATCACCAATATTCACTAACCGAACGACCAATTGTAACGCATCAATAAATTTTGCCCCAGCGGTCAAGCCTCCCTTAATACCAAAAGACATAATCCCCGATGCTTTGCCATTCATGTATTTATCCACTAATGGCCGACTGGAACTATCCGGTAGTCCAGCATATTGCACCCAACTAACCTGGGGATGATTTTGCAGATGCAGTGCCACTTTGAGGGCATTCTCACAATGACGATCCATGCGTAGGGATAAGGTTTCAATTCCCTGGAGAATTAAGAAAGCATTAAACGGTGACAGAGCTGCCCCCATATTACGCAATGGAACTACCCGAGCACGGGCAATAAAAGCGGCTGGTCCAAAATGGTCGGTATATACCACGCCGTGGTAAGACGGATCGGGGCGGTTCAACCGGGGAAAACGATCTGGATGATCTGCCCAAGGGAATAGTCCACTATCTACGATAGCGCCACCAATAGAATTACCATGGCCTCCTAGGTATTTGGTGAGAGCGTGGACAATAATATCGGCACCATGTTCAAAAGGCCGGCATAAATAGGGGCTGGGAACAGTATTATCTACAATGAGGGGAATACCATGAGCGTGGGCTATGTCCGCTAAAACACCAAAATCCACAATATTGCCTGCAGGATTGCCAATAGATTCGCAGAAGATGGCTTTGGTTCTACTATCTATGAGAGTAGAGAAACTATCAGGATTTTGATAATCAGCAAAACGAATATCAATGCCATATTGAGGAAAAGTATGGGCAAATAAATTATAGGTACCACCATACAAAGTACTGGAAGTAATAATATTATCACCAGCAGTGGCAAGGGTCATAATAGAATAAGTTACTGCTGCCATACCCGAGGCTAAAGCTAATGCTCCTACTCCTCCTTCTAATTCAGTTAGTCGCTGCTCTAATACTCCACAAGTAGGATTCATAATTCGGCTATAGATATTACCGGGTACTTTAAGATCAAATAGATCAGCCCCGTGCTGAGTGCTATCAAAGGCATAAGACGTTGTTTGATAGATGGGTACCGCTACTGCCTTAGTAGTAGGTTCCGGGCTGTAGCCGCCGTGGACCGCAATGGTTTCGAATTTCATAATATCCTCATGGATTTATCGTTTAGGGTTATGGTTTGGTAAGAATTAAAAACAAGCTTCCCTGGCAAATGTAGCGGGTCAGGAGGGCTTTTGCCAATCTGGCCAGGTCGCTACAATCGGGGTCTTATTTCCACCGAGAGTGGTTGACCATGGATATTCGCCAGTATGTCAGAGAAGTGGGAAGGAAAGCCAAGACCAGTGCCCGCATTCTGGCTCGAGCCCCCACTGCCGTCAAAAACCGTGCCCTGGTAGCCATGGCAGCGGCTTTGGAAGAACGCCAAGCCGGGCTGTTGGCCGCCAATGACCAGGATTTAGCCAAGGGGCGGGCAGATGGCCTAGATGAGGCGATGTTGGACCGGCTTGCCCTCAACCCGGAGCGCATTGCCGGCATGGCTGAAGGCCTCCGTCAAATTGCTACCCTCCCCGATCCTGTGGGTCAGATAACGGATTTGGCTTACCGTCCTTCAGGAATTCAAGTCGGACGGATGCGAGTCCCGCTGGGTGTCATTGGCATCATCTACGAATCCCGTCCCAATGTAACCGCTGATGCTGCTGGATTGTGCTTGAAGTCAGGCAACGCCAGCATTTTGCGAGGTGGATCGGAAGCCTTCCATTCTAATCGAGCCATTGGTGAATGCGTTGCTTTGGGGTTGGCCAGCGCTGGGTTACCAGAAGATGCAGTACAGGTTATTGAGACTACTGACCGGGCTGCCGTGGGAGAACTGCTGCAGTTACGGGAATTCGTCGATGTCATCATTCCTCGGGGGGGGAAGTCCCTGGTGGAACGCATCAGCAACGATGCTCGAGTTCCGGTGATTAAACACCTCCATGGTATTTGCCACGTGTATCTGGATGACGCTGCCGATGAGGAGAAAGCAGTACGGGTGGCTTTCAATGCCAAAACCCAGCGTTATGGTACTTGCAATACCATGGAAACTTTGTTAGTGGCTACGGGCATCGCCCCCAGGGTGCTACCTCGGTTGGCTGCGCTATATCTAGAAAAGGGAGTAGAACTACGGGGATGTCCTGCCACTCAGGTACTACTCCCTGGATTACCCGTTAAAGCAGCTACTGCGGAAGATTGGGATACTGAGTACTTGGCACCTATCCTCTCCATCCGCTTGGTAGATGGATTAGAGGAAGCTATTCAGCACATTCACCAACACAGTTCCGCCCACAGTGACGCCATTTGTACTGAAGATTGGGGCCGCGCAAGACGATTTCTCACGGAAGTAGACTCCAGCTCGGTAATGGTTAATGCCTCCACTCGCTTTGCCGACGGTTTTGAATATGGCTTAGGGGCAGAAATTGGTATCTCCACCGACAAAATCCATGTGCGGGGCCCAGTGGGATTAGAAGGACTGACCTCCCAAAAGTTTATCGTTCTGGGAGATGGTCATATCCGGGGTTAACCCTATGTTCTCCCCCCTCGGCCTGTTTGGGGGCACCTTTGACCCAGTGCACTACGGCCATCTCCGCACCGCCTTGGAGCTAAAGGAATCCCTCGGGCTGGGGGGGGTACGTTTCATCCCCAGCCATGTCCCCCCCCACCGCCCCCAACCTTTGGC
>CAWUNB010000093.1:0-7500 GCA_963923745.1 uncultured Thiotrichales bacterium | reverse complement strand
AAATTAAGTATTATTGATGTTAAAGCCCGAGACGATAAAGAAAGAATGTATCAAAGAGGGAGAAGAATTAGACGACGGTCAATTACCCGATTGGATGAATACTTTGGTGGTCATTACGTGGGTAGCCAACCTTGCCCCCAGGGTGCCGCTATCGCCGTTACTGGGTGGTGATAGAGACGCTCCAAATTAGGTACAGTGAGTACTTGGGCCGTAGGACCCATTTCAACCGCCCCATCCCCGTATAGCAGCAAACAATGGTCACAGTAGCGGGCGGCTAAATTAACCTCATGAAGGGCCATCAACAGCGTTCCTCCCTGAATTTGGTTCCGTTCTCTCAGTAGAGTGAGTAACCGTACTTGATGGCCTACGTCTAAGTGGTTAGTGGGTTCATCCAGTAACCCTACTGGCGTGTCTTGGACAAGAAACGTCGCCAGCCGCAACCGAGCTCGCTCTCCCCCTGAGAGGGTAGCTACCGGACGATCGGCCAAATCTCCTAATCCCACTTGTATGAGCGCTTCTTGAGCCCGTTGGTAATCAGCAGCACCTTCCCAACGCCATGGCCCCAGGTAGGGATAGCGCCCCACTAGAGCTGTTTCCAATACCGTTGCGGGAAAAGCATCTCCTGCTTCTTGAGGAAGCAGGGCCAAACGTTGTCCGATAGTTCGTCGATTTTGTTTGTCCAAGGGCTGGCCTTCTAGCCACACGGTACCAGCGTAGGGCACACGGAGACCTGCCAAGGTATGGAGTAGCGTGGTTTTTCCTACACCATTGCCCCCCAATAACCCCCAACATTGCCCTGTGGTGAGAGCCAAATTTAATTGCTGGCACACCAGCACCCGTCCAACAGTAACTGTTAGGGCGTGGGTTTCCAACCTGATTGGAAGATTCAGCAATTTTTCTATTATCCCCCCCGTACCGCTTGGCATAGCTGTAGAGCCTGGACGGTGGGGGCGACATCGTGGACGCGGAAAATGGCAGCTCCTTGCCAAGCAGCGATGACAGCTAGTGCCAGGCTACCGTGGATCCGTTCTGAAGGAGCGACTCCTAATATCTTCCCTATCAGCGATTTACGGGATAAACCTACCAAAATAGGCAACCCCAGGGCGTGCAAGGAAGGCAAATGGTTTAACAGCTGCAGGTTGTGCTCGAGGGTCTTACCAAAACCAAATCCCGGATCAATAACCAACCGATCTGCTGGTATCCCAGCCATCAAACAAGCCTGCACTCGTTGCTGTAGATAGATTTTTACTTCCACCACCACATCTTGGTAGCAGGGATTATCTTGCATGGTGCCTGGCTCACCTTGGTGGTGCATCAGACATACCGGCACGGCTAAATCGCTGGCCATCACCAAAGCCCCCGGTTGTTCCAAAGCACGAACGTCATTGATAAACCCAGCTCCTGCGGCAACCGCAGCGGCCATCACTTCAGGTTTACTGGTGTCCACGGATAGAGTAACTGGGAAACGAGTTTTGATGGCTTCGATTACTGGGATAACCCGGTCCAATTCTTGTTGGAGGGGCACCGGGGTTGCCCCAGGACGGGTAGATTCCCCACCTACGTCGATAAAATCAGCTCCTTCTTCCACCATTTGAGCGGCATGGGCTAAGGCCGTATCTAAACCAATGAAGCGCCCCCCATCAGAGAAGGAATCCGGGGTAACGTTGAGAATACCCATTACCTTAAAGAATGGCGGGTCAGACATGGCCATCTCCCAAAACTCATTAGCGCCGCTCTGCTTCGCCAATCCACCGAAGTAGTTGATCCAAGACACCGCCAGGCAAACAACGACGGAGCAACAGAAAGAGGTGGGCAGGGAAAGTAACAGGGTAACGGGCCCGAGGTCGGGGATTTTCCAGAGCATGGATGACTTTAGGAAGGACCGCTTCTGCTTTTAGAGTAAAGGGAGACACTGGTCCCGGGGTGGTGAATCGTTTCACCATGGCCTGATAATTAGCACGATGCACACTCTGCTCTGGGGAAATATTACGTTGAAAAGCGGCATAGGCATTGGCCCGGAATCGGCTGCTAATGGGGCCAGGCTCGATCAAACTAACGTGGATATTGCTGCCCAATAATTCTAGTCGCAGGGTATCTGTTAATCCTTCTAGGGCATATTTACTGGCGTTATAGGCACCCCGGTAGGGCAAGGCGACATAACCCAAGAGTGAACTGTTGTGGATGATCCGCCCATAGCCTTGATGACGCATGATCATTAGGGCCAACGTGGTCAGCTCGTGGGTACCGAACAGGTTAGTTTCAAATTGCTCCTGCAGAACCTCCCGCCGCAAATCCTCCACCGCACCAGGTTGGCCATAGGCGGCATTATTAAACAATCCGTAGAGAGTGCCCCCAGTAGCCGCTACCACTTGTTTCATTGCTAAGCGGATAGACCCGCTGTCTCGCAAATCCAGGGGCAGTGCTTCTAAACCTTCCTCCTCCAATAACGCTACGTCTGCCAATTGGCGAGCGGTAGCAAATACCCGATAACCCCGTTTTTTAAGACCTAGTGCCACAGCTCGACCAATACCCGAAGAACAGCCGGTTACTAGGACACTGCGTTCTGGATCATTTTTGACAGATTCCATCAGCTTTCTCGCTTACTGCACGGCCAACAGGGAACGCCACGCCGAAGATGTGGTAAGTCGATTGGGCAACTACTTTCATGGAGTGGAACCATCGACTACCCGCACCAAATCACCATCAGTGAGAAAACCGGCACCACTGATTACTACCGCAACGGTTGGATCTAATCCGCTGGTAATTTCCACCCGGTCACCCGCACGCCGATCCACCTGTACTTTAGTTTGGGCCACCGTATTGCCGCGTTCTAACCGAAATACATAGGCAAAACCATCCCGCAACAGTACGGCACTTTGAGGAAGGGTGAGGGCTTGGGAATGGCCTAATGCTAATTCACCTCGAGCAAAGGTCCCAGCTCGAGCACCGGTGTGGCCGATGGGGAGGTCTACGTAAACCAAACCATTAAGAGTCCTGGGATCAACGGTGGGGGCAATACGGCGAATCTGGCCCGCTAAAGGAGGCCCACTCGCAGGTTGGATGGTAACCTTCCCCCCCACAGAGAGGTGGCTCATTTCTGCGGCAGTGACCTCAGCCCGCCATTCTAAGCGCCCGCCTCGAATCAGGCGTAGCAGTTCCTGACCTGATTGGGCCAAAGCGCCCACAGTGGCTGGACGGGCGGAGATGACTCCTTCATCGGGAGCGAGAATTCTGGTTTGGGAGAGTCGTAATTCTTCACTTTGTACCCGTGCCCGAGCGGCAGCGACTCGAGCACTGGCCGTTTGCTCAGCAGTAAGGTATTGGGTGGATTGTTGATTGCTGAGGGCAGCACTGTGCTGCAGGTGACGGGCACGGTCGCCATTAGCTTTCGCTTCCGCCAAAGTGGCCTCGGCTTCAGCCAACGCGGCTCGCGCCTGGGCAAGTTCAGCGGCTACTGTGTCACTGGCAAGGGTAACGAGCAATTGACCCTTACGGACGGTATCCCCCACCTCAACCAATACCTCACTGATCCGGTAATTGCTTATCTCGGAGCTGATGAGCGTTTCCTGCCAGGGAGCAATAGTCCCATAGGCCACTATTCGTCGTGGCCATTCAACCTGCACTGGTAGAGTAGTTGCTACGGTAAGGGCGGGCTTGGCTGTCCCAGAAGATTGGAGAGAACCTTCTTTCGATTGGGCGACCCCAAATACCAAGGAGAGACCAACGCCAAGGAAGATGTAACAGAGACGGTGGAACGTCATAATTGGGCCGCTTAGTTGGCGAAGAATGGCTGGCTATTCTAGCTGGCCATTCGTAAGTATGCAGGCTGTCTTTTAGGTGGGATCCTCTCCTTCATCTTCCAGCGCCATCCCCAACTCCTTAATTTTACGGGTTAAGGTATTACGTCCCCATCCCAACAATCGAGCGGCGTCTTGGCGGCGACCAGCCGCTTGGCGCAGAGCTACAGCAATAAGGGTTTTTTCAAAACGGGGCACCGCGTTATCCAACAGCCCTATTTCACCCTGAAGCAACCGCCGCTCAGCCCACCTTTCCAAAGCACCTTCCCAATCTTCTCCCACGGACGGCGAACCAGGTTGAGCCCGCAGCTCTTGAGGAAAATCTTCTGGATGGATTTCCTGTCCCGATGCCATGACCGTTAGCCAGCGGCAAGTATTTTCCAATTGTCGAACATTACCCGGCCAATCTAATCCCTGGAGATGGATCTCGCTTTCAGGGCGTAGAGTTTTTGGGTCTACTTTTAATTCCCGTGCTGCTTGCACAAGAAAGTGGCGAGCTAAGATGGGAATATCCTCGCGCCGGCTACGGAGAGGGGGAATATGAATACGGATTACATTGAGACGGTGAAATAAATCCTCGCGAAATACGCCATCAGCTACCCGCTTTTCCAGATTTTGATGGGTAGCAGCAATGATACGGACATCCACTTTTAAGGGAGAGTGTCCGCCTACTCGATAAAATTCTCCATCGGCCAAAACCCGTAACAATCGAGTCTGCAATTCAGCAGGCATGTCACCAATTTCATCTAAAAATAAGCTACCTCCATCTGCTTGTTCAAAACGCCCCCGTCGCAGGGTTTGGGCACCGGTGAAAGCCCCTCGTTCGTGGCCAAATAACTCAGATTCCAGTAAATCCTTGGGAATGGCGGCGGTATTCAGCGCAATGAAGGGGCCATCAGCGCGGGGGCTATGGCGATGAAGAGCGCGGGCGACTAGTTCCTTACCGGTACCGGATTCACCATTGATAAGCACGGTAACGCTAGAGCGAGACAGACGACCAATGGCCCGAAACACCTCCTGCATGGCTTGGGCTTCCCCTAAAATCTCCGGCGCTTGTAGGGATTCTACTGTTGGGGAAGGAGTAGCACGACGGCGGCGGCTGGCAATGGCTCGCCGCACCTGGTCCACTGCGTCATCCACATCAAAGGGCTTCGGTAAATATTCAAACGCTCCCCCCTGGTAGGCGGACACCGCACTGTCCAAATCGGAATGGGCGGTCATGATAATGACCGGCAAATCGGGATGATATTGCTTGAGAGAACGCAACAACTCCAAACCATTCATGCCAGGCATACGAATATCGGTAATGATGGCATCGGGTTGGTGCCGATCTAACCGTTCTAAGATACCCTGGGCACTGGGAAAAGCGGTGACTTCCATCTGAGCTTGCCCCAAAGCTCGCTCTAATACCCAGCGAATGGATCGGTCATCATCAATTACCCAAACACGTGTTTGTTCAACCATCCTACGCCTCTCGATAGGCCCATTGGCCTGTGTAATCCCATGGCAAATTGTCCCCTGCATCAGTGCGATTCCTTTGTGTTAATCAAAGGGGTATGGGCTTCTAAGGGCAGGAGGATGGAAAAAATAGTTTCCCCTGGGCGACTAGTGCATTCGATTAAACCCCCATTTTGGTTAATGAGGGATTGGGCAATCGGTAAGCCAAGGCCAACTCCATCAGCGCGACCGGTCACCATGGGTAAGAAAATATAGGGCACTAGATCGTCGCTAATACCAGGACCGTCATCCAGAATGTCTACTTGTAATACTAGCCGAAACCGCTGACCGGCAATGGTGAATTGACGCCGAGTTCGTGTTCGTAAAGTAATCGTACCTTGATAACTATCCACTGCTTGAGCAGCATTACGTACTAAATTTAATAGGGCTTGAATGAGTTGGTCGGGATCGGCTATTAGTGGGGGGATACTGGGATCGTAGTCTCGACGTAGAACTACGCCATTAGTTACTTCTGCTTTTACTAAATTTCGTACCCGTTCTAGCACCTCATGAATATTGATGGCTCGTTTACGGGGAAGAGCGTTGGGCCCTAACATACGATTTAATAAATCCTGCAATCGATCTGCTTCGCCGATAATAATCTGGGTGTATTCTTTGAGAGATTCATCCCTTAGCTCTCGATCTAATAGTTGGGCTGCGCCCCGTAATCCCCCTAGGGGATTCTTAATTTCATGAGCTAACCCCCGAACTAACACTCGAGTTGCTGTATTTTGGGTAAGCAAAGCCCCTTCCCGAAGCACCCGCAAGTGACGGTCAACTCGTAGCATTTCCACCAGGAGCATTCGTTCTTGATCGGGATCGTGAACAGGAGTCACTGTGCACCACACCACCGTAGAGCGTCCCGGCAGAACCAATGGCAGTTCTCGTTCGGTAAAGGGGTGACCCGTGGTCAAAGATTCCTGCAACCGATGAAATAGTGTTTCATTACCGGGTAAAAGTTCTTCTGCTGTTTGGCCTTGGGCATGACGCTCACTCATGGCCAGTAGCATCTCTGCGGAAGAATTCAGATAACGCAGCCGTAGTTCGCTATCGAATAGCAATATCGCGGCGCTGAGATTGTCGATAGCTCGGTTTGCCAACTGCTGGCGTGGCTGGATCATGGGAGATTACAAGTGGGAGGGTGTTTGGGATATACCCTCTGCAAAAAGCAAACCAAGCTCTAACTAGTTAAGCCAGCTGTTAAAGGAAAGATGAAGGGCGTTTTCAGAGAATGCACCAAGAGGATCAGCCAATTTAAATATGCACCATGATGGTGCATAAATACAACCTTAACCCGTATTGCGCAATCCGGCGGCAATAGCACTGATCGTCCCCAGCAGGGGGTAAAACCAGCGTTGCCGCTCTTCCGGAGACAGGGTCTCATCCCGGTAACGATCCAGTAATACCAATTGAATGTGATTGAGGGGACCCATGTAGGTATTGCGGCGGGTCAGAGAACGGGCCAAAAGCCGATTTCCAGTTAACAACCTTTCTTGTTCCATCACTGCCAGCACTTGAGTTCGTGTGCGTTGGTATTCCGCCAGAATAATAGCGAGTACCTGATCTCTGCTTGCAGGGTCACGGCACAACCCAGCGTACTGGGTTAACAAGAGCTCATCCACCTTGGCCAAGGACATTTCGGTGTTACTGAGTAAAGCGCGGAAGAATGGCCATTGACGGTACATATTTCGTAGCGCTTCTAGGCCATTGGGGTGGGTACGGCAAAAGGTCTCTAGGGCAGAACCAATCCCATACCAAGCGGGTAACAGATGGCGGGCTTGCCCCCACCCAAAAACCCAGGCAATAGCCCGTACCGATCCCTTAGAGCGATCTCCAGCGGTGCGGTGAGATGGCCGGGAGCCGATATTGAGCAACCCAATTTCTCGCACTGGGGTCGCTTCATAGAAATAATCCAGAAACCCCGACGTCTGTTCAGTTAGGGTGCGAAAAGCCGCTTCGCTCAGATCAGCTAACCGCTGCAATTGAATCAAATGGGTGGCTTGATCCATGTCACAATGGCTAATTAAGCAACGACTGGCTTTGATAAGACCGGTTAGCCCCATTCCTAACTCGTAGACCGCTGTTTCCACGTTGCTGTATTTATTGGACAGCACTTCTCCTTGTTCGGTGAATTTGATCTCCCCTTGGACTGTACCTGGAGGTTGAGCCAGGATGGCTTCATGGGTGGGACCGCCGCCTCGACCAA
>CAWUNB010000092.1:0-7547 GCA_963923745.1 uncultured Thiotrichales bacterium | reverse complement strand
CACAAGGAGTATCGTCGGCAGCGTCAGATGTGTATAAGAGACAGGTGCAAATACTTCCACCCCCAGCATCACCATTCCCAACACCCACCAGTGCCAATAACCGGCCTGCCAAATCCAGCCAGCGAGAAAATCGGGAGTCATGGATTAAGCCGCTCCTGAAGTTTTTTCTTTTATAGCGTGGCTTGATAACTCCACGATGCCAGCAACAGAGCCAATAAGACTGCTGGCCTCCAAGGGCATCATGATTAGCTTCTGGTTGGGAGCTGCGCCAATCTCTTTGAGGGCGTCCACATAACGCTGGGCGACAAAGTAGTTAATAGCGTTAATGTCTCCCTTGGCAATGGCTTCCGACACTACGATGGTGGCTCGCCCTTCGGCCTCTGCTAACCGTTCCCGGGCCTCCGCATCCCGGAATGCAGCTTCCCGCCGCCCTTCTGCTTCTAGGATCACCGCTTGTTTTTGGCCTTCTGCCTTAAGGATTTCTGACTGACGAAGCCCTTCGGCCTCCAAAATAACTGCTCGCTTAATACGCTCAGCCTTCATCTGGCGAGCCATAGATTCCACGAGATCAGCAGGAGGAGCGATTTCCATGATTTCAATTCGGGTTACTTTGATACCCCAAGGAGTCGTAGCTTCATCCACTACCATGAGCAACCGGGCATTGATGTCATCTCGTTTCGATAACAATTCATCCAAGTCCATGGAACCCATGACAGTACGAATATTGGTCATGGTTAGATTAATAATGGCCCGTTCTAGATTACTCACTTCATAGGCAGCTTTCGGTGCATCCAACACCTGAAAGAACACGACCCCATCCACTTTGACCATGGCGTTGTCCCGAGTAATCACCTCTTGGGACGGGACGTTCAAAACCTGTTCCATCATATTGAGACGACGCCCAATGCTATCCACAAACGGGACGATTAAATTCAGCCCTGGATGCAAGGTATGGGTATAACGCCCGAACCGTTCCACGGTGTACTCCATTCCCTGAGGTACAGGTTTAACGCCAGTGATGATGATTAGGATAGCCAACACCAACAAAATCAGCACAAATACGGAAAAACCGTCCATTGTACACACCTCTGGGAACAATCCGGAACAACCCTCCGGACATGGGGCATTTGGACCTAAGCACTAAGATACCAGTATATCCCACACCTATCCCCCTGAACTGGGGATTATCCAAGGTTGCTTCAAGTGGTCTGGTCAACTTAAATTTTTTACCAGTACCCGAGAACCCCGTTGGTGGTTGTAATGGGCTCGCCGGGTCACGGGGAGGGCTTCAATCGGAGCCGGCTCAAACCCTCGCTCTTGAAACCAGTGGGAAGTATGGGTTGTTAGCACAAACAACCGTGTTAGACCCTGAGTTAAGGCCGTTCGTTCAGCAAAAGCCAATAAAGCATCACCCCTTCCTTGGCTTCGATAATCAGGATGTACTGCAACACAGGCCAATTCGCCGATTTGTTCTTCTTCGAAGGGATAGAGGGCAGCACAGGCAATGATAGTTCCATCCCGTTCTGCCACCACAAAGCAACCAATTTCCGTCTCTAATCGCTCCCGACTGCGTCGCACCAGTACACCCTGTTCTTCCAGAGGACGAATTAGTGCTTGGATACCAGCCACATCATCTACTTGAGCGGTTCGCAGATCATCGTAACCGTGACGACTCAGCAGAGTACCCACGCCATCCCGGGTAAACAGCTCCGATAACAACGCCCCATCGTTATGACGGCTCAACAAGTGCACTCGGTCTACACTGTGGCGAAGGGCATGGACAGCACAACCGATCTGTCCCTGTAGGGTTTCTCCCAACCCAACTTGGTTCTCCAGTAGGCTTTCCGTCTCAGCAAGAGTTAATTGGGGACGAACTTCCCCCAGGGCATCCGTTAACCCAGGCCCATCCACCAGGAACACTAGCTTGTGGGCGGCTAATTCTACAGCCGTCGCAGTTGCCACATCTTCAGCGCTTAGGTTGAAAACTTCCCCTGTGGGGGAATAGCCCAAAGGGGGAAGCAATACAATATCCCCTACGTCCAAATGGCGACGTAACGCTTCTCCATCAACCCGCCGTACCTCCCCGGTGTGCTGATAGTCCAAACCATTACGAACTCCCAGAGGGCGAGCAATCACGAAGTTGCCGGAAATAACCCGAATCCGCGCTCCAGCCATGGGGGAATTAGCCAATCCCATGGACAGCAGGGCTTCCACTTGGACCCGCACGGTGCCAGCTGCTTCCATAACACAAGTTAAAGCGGCTTCGTCTGTGACCCGTACACCGCCCTGCCCATAGCGCATTTCTACTCCCCGAGTTCGTAACCGTTCTTCAATTTGGGGGCGAGCACCATGGACCAACACCAAGCGAACCCCAATACCCGCCAATAAGGCAATGTCATGAATCAGGTACGGGAAAGAATCGTCCTGTACAGTTTCTCCGCTCAAAACAATGACAAAGACTCGCCCGCGATGGGCGTTGATATAGGGCAGCGCGTTACGCAGGGCAACAACCAAAGAAGGATGACGACAGGGAATCTCGCTCACTACAGTGGATCCTACAGCCCTACAGGAGCTGTAACCGCTCCCAAATGGAAGGTGCGACTGTTTCCCCCTGAGTACGAAGAGTTTCCAACCAGACTTGGGCATCTTGGCGTAGAACTTCCCGCTGAGAGGAATCCAAAACGGCCAACACGCCCTCAATAGCTTCCGGTTCCTCTGATAACAAGGTAGGCACTAACTCTGTAGGGATAATGGGGGAATCAGGGCGAAGCAAATGAGCCACCAGGGGCTGCTCCAACATTTTCCAATGCAGGGCTCGAGCGGTCTCTTCCTGCTCCAACTGCCAACAGGCGTAGGGATCACCCTTAGCCCCCTGCCAGATCTGCTTCATCACCAATTGACTAAGCTTTGCTAAACCTTCCCGTTCTTGGCGCAAATCCCCCGGTAAACTGGCTCCCCGTTCATACAACTGCTCAATACGCTCCTTCAACGCTAATGCCTGATCAGACTCCACGTGAACAGGTAGTGCCATAACCTCTTTGAGCAGTTGCCGCAGATCAGCTAAAAAAGCAACCCGGTCAGCGTCATCGGCTTGGCGAGCACTATTCACCTCTTCCTGGGTAACTCGACGGACTCCTTCAGGAAAAAGGGGATTTTTATAGCGACGTCTCAGATGAGTCTCCCGACAACCAGGACGGGCGCTGAATAGAACAGCCATTAGTCATCAACCTCCAAGAGGGAGCGAAGTACTGCAGTCCAGCCCTGGGCCAGATTACCTAAGTTGTAACCACCACCACCGGTACACAATAGCCGTCCTTCACAGAGATCTTCCGCAACAGCCATTAGCCGCGTAGTAGCGTGGGCATGGGCTTTGGCTGACCAACCCATGTGGGTAATGGGATCCCCGGCAATACTATCTGCACCGCATTGCATAATGATGAACTCTGGCTTATGGGCGCGGAGGAAATTTTCTACTTGAGGCCAAACTTCGAAGAAGTCCGCATCCCGTGCTCCAGGCCGCATGGGCACATTGAGTTTGGTTCCCTCCGCTGCTCCTTTGCCTGTCTCATGGGCATGACCAGTCCCAGGATAGAGAAAACGGCCATCTTCATGAATATCCGCGAAAATCACATCGGGATCGTCTTCGAAGGAATAAAAGACTCCATCCCCATGGTGGGCATCAATATCTACGTAGGCAATACGCTTAAGCCCGTAGTCAGAACGGAGGGTTTCAATGGCAACCCCGGCATCACTGAACACGCAGAAACCAGAAGCCCGATTACGGAAAGCATGGTGCAAACCAGCAATGGGAACAAAGGCTCGCCGCGAATGGCGATCCATAATCTGCCAAACGCCGTGGAGCACTGAACCAACCACAAAAGCGGCGGCCTCGTAGACTCCCTTGAAAGCAGGGGTATCTCCTTGATCCAGAAAACCATGACCTGTTTCCGAACGCTCCCGCACCAAAGCCACGTAATCGGGGGTATGAAACCGCTCGATAAAACGTTGAGGTGCCTGTACTGGCGCAGCTAGATGAGCCCAAATATCCAAACCTCGGCGCTGGGCTTCATCCCAAAAAGCTGACTGACGACGGGGACCAAAGGGGTGGTCATGGCCAAAACCGTAACGGGCGAGTTCCTCGCCAACGTACAGGGAAACAAGGGCGGGATGGTTCATAGGCAAGCCTTTTAGGTCGAACGGGGCCAATGTACCCCGCTGGGCAGTCCGGGAAAAGGGGCCACTGCAAACGAATACCCAGTGGAGGTAGTACATTTAGCGGATTGCAATTGACTTGGAAATAATGCAACTTAGCCCGGTCTTAAATATTGCACCTTTCTCCCTGCACTTCGAGATTTACCCATTAGTGTCTCCCCTGAACATGTCTGGTAGCTTTCAACCCGGGACTTCTTCGCGAATTGTCCCCGCAAGCATCGATGCCGTCTATTCCTTGGTGTCCGAGGATATGGCTGCTGTCAATACCTTGATTCGTGAGCGGCTGCGATCTGACGTGGTCTTGATCAACGAATTGGGAAACTATCTCATTGCAGCGGGCGGCAAACGGTTGCGCCCGGTATTGGTGCTATTAGCCGCCCGTGGATTTGGCTATAGCGGGGTCGCCCATATCAATTTGGCAGCGGTAGTGGAATTCATCCATACCGCAACCCTTCTCCACGACGACGTAGTGGATGGTTCTGATCTGCGCCGAGGTCGAGAGACGGCCAACAATTTGTGGGGTAATGCCGCCAGTGTTCTGGTAGGGGATTACCTGTATTCTCGCTCCTTCCAAATGATGGTGGGAGTGGGAAAGTTGCGAGTTATGGAAATTTTAGCCGATGCCACCAATACCATTGCTGAAGGAGAGGTGATGCAGTTGGTGAATTGCCATGATCCGGATACCACCGAAGATCGCTATCTGGAGGTTATTCGCTGCAAAACTGCCAAGTTGTTTGAGGCAGCGGGTCGGCTGGGTGCGGTATTAGCCGATCGAAGCAAGGAAGAAGAACAGGCGGCTGCACGCTATGGGATGCATTTAGGAACAGCTTTTCAACTAGTAGATGATGTGCTGGATTACAGTGCTGATAGTGCTCAGTTAGGTAAAAATGTTGGAGATGATTTAGCTGAAGGCAAACCCACACTACCGTTGATTCATGTATTGCGGACTGGCACTCCTCAGGAAGTGGCTGTGGTACGGGAAGCCATTCTCAGTGGAGGAAGGGAGAACCTGGAGGCAGTTAGCCGTGCCATTGAATCGACCAAGGCCATTGCCTATACTGCGCGTTCTGCACAGGAGGAAGCCGCCAGAGCGATTGCAGCTTTAGATGGCCTACCTCCTAGTCCTTATCGGGATGCCATGAAAACTCTGGCCGAGTTTGCAGTAAGCCGGACTTATTGATGTAAGTATCTCGTTTGGTTCAGTTTCGGGGTGTAGCTCAGCCTGGTAGAGCACTGCTTTCGGGAGGCAGGAGTCGGAGGTTCAAATCCTCTCACCCCGACCACTTTTCACCGGCTAAGTCAAAACCTTGTTTGTCCTATTCACTGACTTCGCTGATCCCTACCTAGGGCAGTTGAAGGCCGTTCTTCTCCAGCAGGCTCCCGGTGTTCCCGTGGTAGATCTGCACACAACCCTTCCCCCGTTTCGCGTCAAACCGGCGGCTTACCTGTTAGCGGCCTGTGCCCCTTTTTTTCCTATGCACAGCATTTTTATCGCGGTAGTAGACCCAGGCGTAGGAACAAGACGGGATGCAGTCATTTTACAAGCCGATAAGCGCTGGTACGTGGGACCAGACAACGGCTTGTTAGCCATCGTCGCAAACCAAGCCCACCAGTCACGTTGGTGGCAGATCACGTGGCGTCCCCCCTATTTATCCACCAGCTTTCATGGTCGGGATTTGTTTGCCCCAGTCGCTGCCCAGCTAGCCCAGGGGAAAGAAGTTCCTGGCCTGCCTCTGGACTTTCAGGGACACCCAGGAAGCGATTGGCCAACGGATTGGCCCCGCATCATTTACCGAGATCACTACGGTAATTGTATGACTGGGCTAAGAGCAGCCCAATTTACGCCGGGAGTTCAACTAATCGCTGCTGGCCGAATACTGCCCCGAGCGACTACCTTCGGCGTTGTCGCAGTGGGTCAGGCGTTTTGCTACGAAAATTCTGTTGGCTTGTTAGAAATCGCGGTCAACCAGGGCAGTGCACAAGAGGTACTGGGCCTGGCCGTGGAAGACGAATTGCTGATACAGGCTTGACTCCCTCGCCATCATCGCTATCATTAGCACTCACCAAGGGGGAGTGCTAACAAAACGCCCCTGCGCTCGTTTAGGTCAAACACTCATTCAGCTTTGCATAGGAGCATTTCATGAGCATCCGTCCGTTGCATGACCGCGTTATCGTCCGTCGTGTAGAAGAAGAACGCCGCTCCGCCGGCGGCATTGTCATCCCTGATTCCGCCACTGAGAAACCCATTCGGGGCGAAGTGATGGCGGTGGGTCGCGGCAAGATTTTAGAGAACGGCAGCGTGCGTCCCCTGGATCTCAAGGTCGGGGACAAGGTGCTGTTCGGCAAGTATTCCGGCACCGAGGTCAAGGTTGATGGCCAAGACCTGCTGGTCATGCGGGAAGAAGACATCATGGCGGTACTGGAAGGCTAATCCCTTTCTAACCCTCTCCACCCATTTCCAAAACTATTACGAGGTTTGTAGACATGGCAGCTAAAGACGTTCGTTTCGGTGAAGATGCCCGCCACCGTATGCTGGCTGGGGTTAACGTACTGGCCAATGCGGTCAAAGTTACCCTAGGTCCTAAGGGTCGTAACGTGGTGCTGGACAAGAGCTTTGGCGCTCCCACCATCACCAAAGACGGCGTGTCCGTGGCTAAGGAAATCGAACTCAAGGATAAGTTCGAGAATATGGGCGCCCAGATGGTCAAGGAAGTGGCCTCCCATACCTCCGACATCGCTGGTGATGGCACCACCACCGCCACCGTGTTGGCCCAGTCCATTCTGCGGGAAGGCATGAAAGCCGTCGCCGCCGGCATGAACCCCATGGATCTGAAGCGGGGCGTGGACAAGGCCGTGGCCGGAGTCGTGGAAGAACTGAAGCGTCTCTCCAAGCCGTGCGAAGACGATCGTTCCATCGCCCAAGTCGGCACCATCTCTGCCAACTCCGACAGCGCCATTGGCCGCATCATTGCCGATGCCATGGCCAAGGTGGGTAAAGAAGGCGTCATCACCGTTGAAGAAGGGTCTGGCTTAGAGAATCAGCTAGACGTAGTAGAAGGCATGCAGTTTGATCGGGGCTATCTGTCTCCCTACTTTGTCAACAAGCAGGAGACCATGCGCGCCGATCTGGAAAATCCCCTGATCCTGCTCTACGACAAGAAGATTTCTAACATCCGCGAAATGCTGCCGGTGCTGGAAGCTGTCGCCAAGTCCAGCCGTCCTTTGCTGATCATCGCTGAAGACGTGGAAGGCGAAGCCCTGGCTACCCTGGTGGTTAACACCATCCGTGGCGTCCTCAAGGTGTGCGCCGTTAAGGCCCCCGGTTTTGGGGATCG
>CAWUNB010000091.1:0-7687 GCA_963923745.1 uncultured Thiotrichales bacterium | reverse complement strand
TCTCGTGGGCTCGGAGATGTGTATAAGAGACAGAAACTAGATTCTGGCTCATCCCAAAATAACGGCCCACTGATACCTGGCTGAATCGCTCCAGTTTCTAACAATCGAGATAGCATACCGATTTTACGAAAACCTTCCGCCATAGCATTAGTAGAATATTCATTATACTTTGTTTTAAACGTTACTTCGCCACCACCATAAAAAATAAACTGGCCACCACAAATATGGTCAATTTCAGTCATGACCCATTTAGATTTTTCCTGTAAGGCTTCTGAACGAATTCTAGGTAAATCTAACAGGAGACAAATATCTTGATAAGTTTGATCAAATGATAATGCATATTTTTGGTATAAGCTATTAAAACCTTTCATGAAAGATAATACTTCTTTGCTAGGTATAAAAACCGCCTCTGCTTGCTGCGGATAATGACAGCGATCTTGAATAATAACTGTTTCAGAAATATTGGAAAATGCCGCTGAAATATACTGATTATCATTAAATTTAGCTGTGATTTGGGCCTGTTCCGTTGCCCCTTGGCAATACAATTTTCCAAGCTTACCATCCAAAGGCATAAATAGCCCTAATAACCTATTAGTTAACGCTTCTTGTAATTCATTATCATGAACAACCGATTTATTTTTAAATAACGACGCTCTATCATAAAGTCCATAAGCTACTTTGAGAAGATGGGTTTTTCCGGTAGCGTTTTCTCCCAAAATTACGTTAATTTTGGGTGAGAATTCCAGCATTAAGTTAGTAAATGTTGTAAAGTTTTTTAATATTAGCTGTTTGATCATAAGTTATCTGCCGAAGGCTATCGATTTTGGGGCATTTTTAGGCCCAGGTGGTTAACTTGGCGTACCCTATCGGACGACCCGTCCATCTTAGCGGATACCTGTCCTACTTGAGAGATTAGGCCCATGCTCGTCCCCACTCAGACTAACGGCCTACTTGGTCTGGTAGACGGATCGTCCTACCTATTTCGCGCTTTTCATGCGTTGCCGCTGTTAACCACGTCGCAGGGGCAACCCACCGGCGCGGTGCTGGGGGTCGCCAATATGGTACGGCGCTTGTTGGCAGAACAGCCGTTTACTCATTTGGGAATGGTGTTTGACGCTTTTGGGCCAACTTTCCGCGATCGACTCTATCCCGCCTATAAAGCTCACCGCCCGCCGACGCCGCCAGAGTTGCTGGCTCAGTTTGAACCGTTGCAGGCTTTGCTCACTGCCCTGGGTTTGCCGGTATTAGTTTTCCCGGATGTGGAAGCCGACGATGTTATCGCCACCCTCACTCGCCAGGCGGTCAGTCAAGGGATGGCAACCCTGATTGTCAGTGGCGACAAAGATTTAGCCCAATTAGTCGGCGACCACGTTACCCTGCTGGATACCTTGAAGAACGTTACCCTAGATCGGGACGGGGTTATTGCTAAGTTTGGCGTACCACCGGAACGCATGGTGGATTACCTCACCCTAGTGGGAGACAGTGTGGATAACGTGCCAGGAGTGCCGGGGGTAGGGCCGAAGAGCGCCGTTAAATGGTTAACGGATTACGGATCCTTGGCCCAATTGCACGCCGCTGCTGGGACGATAAAAGGTAAGGTGGGAGAGAAATTGCGCGGCCATCTGCCGTCTTTAGCCTTAACTCAACAGCTGGTGACGTTACGGCAGGATTTGGTGTTGCCCTGGACCATCGCGGATCTGGAACGTCGCCCCGCCGATAAAGTCGCCCTGGCCGCTCAGTTACAGCAATTAGAGTTTGGTTCCTGGTTGCAGGAACTCCTCAGCGACAGTCCCCCGGAGCTGGCCCTCACGCCGCCTCGCCCGCTGCGGCGCTATAGCGTGATCGCAACGCCGCAACAACGGGATGACTGGCTAGCGCGGTTGGCGAGTGCCGAATTGTTTGCCCTAGATACCGAAACCACCAGCCTGGATACCCAGCAGGCCCGCATCGTTGGGCTGTCTTTTGCCGTGGAAGCGGGGGAAGCGGCCTATTTACCCCTGGCTCATAATTATTTGGGTATGCCGCCCCAATTGGATCGGGACGATACGTTGGCGCGGTTGCGGCCACTGCTGGAAGATCCGGCCCGAGGAAAATTGGGGCATAACCTGAAATACGATATGAGCGTGCTGGCCAATCACGGGATTGCTTTAGCCGGTATTCGCCACGATTCCATGTTGCAATCCTATGTATTAGACAGTACGGCCACTCGCCATGACCTGGATTCCCTGGCGCTCAAGTTCTTGGGGGAGCGCACCGTACACTTTGAAGAGGTGGCCGGTAAGGGGACTAACCAAATCTCCTTTGATCAGGTGCCCATCCCCCAGGCTGGAGAATATGCCGCCGAAGATGCCGACATTACGTTGCGCTTGCATCAACAATTTTGGCCGCGTTTACAAAGTGAACCTCTGCGCCGGGAACTTTATCAAGATCTGGAGATACCCTTAATTCCAGTATTGTCCCGTATGGAACGTCATGGCCTATTGGTGGATGTGGCGTTACTACGGGCGCAAAGTCGAGAATTAGCTCAGGCCCTGGGGGAATTAGAGCGCTTGTGCCACCAATTGGCCGGTCTGACCTTTAATCCGGCCTCGCCTAAACAAGTTCAGGAAGTGTTATTTGAGCACTTAAAATTAACCACCCAACGCACCCAGCGTACTCCCGGTGGTACCTTGTCCACAGCGGAAACGGTGCTGGAGGAATTAGCAGAAAATCATGAATTGCCTCGGCAGATTTTGGTATTTCGTAGTTTGGCTAAATTGCGTTCCACCTATACTGAACGCTTACCGGCTCAAGTGAATCCCTTGACAAAACGGGTGCACACCTCATTTCACCAAGCGGTAGCCGCCACCGGTCGGTTGTCGTCTTCCGATCCCAATTTGCAAAATATTCCTATCCGCACACCCGAAGGGCGACGGATTCGCGCAGCATTTATCGCTCCTCCGGGCTATCGATTACTGGCGGCCGATTACTCGCAAATTGAATTGCGACTGATGGCCCATTTTTCCGGGGATCCGGGCCTGACCAATGCGTTTCACCAGGGCCAAGATGTACACCGGGCTACCGCCGCTGAAGTCTTTGGGATTCCTTTGCATCAGGTCAATGACGAGCAACGGCGAGCCGCTAAAGCGATTAATTTTGGCTTGATTTATGGAATGTCAGCGTTTGGGCTGGCCCAACAATTGGGAATTAGTCGCACCAATGCCCAAGGCTATGTTACCGATTACTTTGCCCGTTATCCGCAAGTAAAATGTTTTATGGAAGATACCCGGCTCTTTGCTCGGGAGCACGGGTATGTCGAAACCCTGTATGGCCGGCGGCTGTATTTGCCTGAAATTAATGCCCGCAATAAACAACGGCGGGAAGCGGCTGAACGCACAGCAATTAATGCCCCGCTTCAGGGCAGTGCGGCCGATTTAATTAAACGGGCTATGATTGATGTGGACCATTGGCTACAGGAAACTAAACGGGATGCTCGTTTAGTACTTCAAGTACATGATGAATTAGTGCTGGAAGTGGCAGAGTCGGAAATAGCCAAAGTGGGTGAACATATTGCTCATTTAATGACGAGATTCATTCAATTAACGGTTCCTCTCGTTGTTGAAGTGGGGGTGGGAAAAAATTGGCAGGAAGCTCATGGGTGATCGCGAGGATTTGATGAAAATAGAAAATCAACAACATACCTTTTATTGGCTAATAGGCATTAGCATTGCATCTCTTATTTGGTTGCTTGCTTATATTAACCTACCGGCATTTGCCAATTTTATTTTATTGACCATCAATTTAACTCAGGATACTCCATTGGGAGAAGCAATTTATTTTTTTGTTTACGATACCCCTAAAGTTTTACTACTTCTGACGGGCATCGTTTTTGTTATGGGTATCATTCAGACTTTTTTTGCTCCAGAACGAACAAGAGCACTACTGGCTGGGAAACGGATGGGAATAGGTAATATCCTTGCTGCTTCCCTAGGTATTGTTACCCCGTTTTGTTCCTGTTCTGCAGTACCGCTTTTCATTGGTTTTCTATCTGCGGGCGTTCCTCTTGGCATTACTTTCTCATTCCTTATTTCTGCTCCAATGGTCAATGAGGTGGCTTTAGTCCTGCTGCTTGGAATGTTTGGTTGGCAGGTAGCTGCTCTTTACTTAGCGCTAGGACTGGTTGTTGCTGTTGTGGCTGGATTAGTTATCGGTCAACTACAAATGGAAACTTATCTGGAAGAATGGGTTCAGCGGCTACAAAGTGGTCAAACGGCAACCTACAGTGACAACAATTTAAATTGGCCAGATCGTTTTGCAGCAGGCTGTGACCATGTCAAGACTATCGTTGGCAAAGTGTGGCCTTATATCCTGCTAGGCATTAGTCTAGGAGCAGGTATTCATGGTTATATCCCAACAGATTTCATGGCATCATTCATGGGTAAGGAGGCGTGGTGGGCTGTACCAGTTGCTGTATTGCTGGGCGTTCCCCTATACGCTAATGCAGCTGGTATCATTCCCATCGTAGAAGCTTTACTCGGCAAAGGAGCAGCGCTGGGCACGGTTTTGGCTTTCATGATGGCTGTAATCGCGTTATCACTACCGGAAATAATTATTTTACGTAAAGTTCTTAAGCCTAGGCTAATTGGAACTTTTGTGGGAATCGTGACAACTGGTATTTTACTGGTTGGTTACGTGTTCAATTTTGTTTTGTAATTCTGGAGAGGTAATCAAATGAAAAACATTAAAGTACTAGGAACGGGCTGCGCTAATTGCCGGAATACTGCAGTATTGATTCAATCTGTTGCTAAAGAACGGGGCGCTGAGATTTTATTAGAAAAAATAGAAGATTTACCTTCTATTATGAGTTACGGAATCATGTCTACACCAGGAGTTGTAATTGATGGGGTTGTTGTTCATGCTGGCGGCATACCTGGGCGAGATAAAGTAGAGAGTTGGTTTTAATTAATAGGCTAACAAATTTACTACGGGGGAAGTTGTTCTGTTATCCCTGGGTAAATTCTGCCATCCCCAGATAGGGGGATCGGGAAACGGGGCGTGATACACTCGCCCCCTCCCCTACCCCGTCTTCCTCACCCTACCCGTCATTTGAGGAGTACCAGCGATGACTGCGATATCCCCTGCCTCGGCTGATTATTGCCAGTGGCTACCTGCTGTTGTGGAGCTAGCCCGGGAAGCCGGTCGTCGCATTCTGGAGATCTATCAGCGAGATTTCGCCATAGAACACAAAGCTGACGCCTCACCCCTCACAGAAGCAGATATGGCGGCTCATCACGTTATTGTGGCCGGTTTGGAAGCTTTAACTCCCGGTTTGCCAGTCCTCTCAGAGGAATCGAAGGGTATTCCCTTTGCCGAGCGTTCCCTTTGGCACCGTTATTGGTTGGTGGATCCGTTGGATGGCACACGGGAATTTATCAATCGCAATGGCCAATTCACTGTCAATATTGCCCTAGTGGAGGATCATCAGGCGGTTCTGGGGGTAGTACTAGTACCGGTCGGGGGAAAGGTGTACTTCGCTTGTCGCGACCAAGGGGCATTTTGTCAGTTATCGGCGGAACAGCCGGCTATTCCTATCCACAGTCGCCAGCGTTCTGGTAATCATGTGGTGGTGGTGGGCAGCCGTTCCCACGGTAGTCCAGAAATGCAGCAATTCCTCAATAAGTTAGCGGATTATGAGTTGATTAGCCTGGGTAGTGCCCTGAAATCTTGCTTAGTAGCGGAGGGCCAGGCTGATCTGTATCCCCGCCTAGGGCCGACTTCCGAGTGGGATACTGCAGCTGCTCAATGTGTCGTGGAGGAAGCAGGGGGGATTGTCACCGATACCGCTATGGTGCCACTGCGCTATAACACCAAAGACTCCCTGCTTAATCCCCACTTTTTTGTCTCGGGAGATCCATCCCAAGATTGGTCGCGGTTTTTGTCGTAACTGGGACTACGATCCTTGTACCTGAACCATTTCGGCCTACGGGAAAGCCCTTTTTCCCTTACTCCGGATCCCCGTTATCTGTATATGACCGAGCGCCATCGAGAGGCCCTGGCGCTATTGCTCTACGGGATCGGGGAAGGGGGCAGTTTTGTGGTGTTAACCGGAGAAGTGGGTACCGGTAAGACCACCCTATCCCGTACCTTGCTAGAGCAAGTTCCGCCCCAATTGGATGTGGCGCTGCTTTTGAATCCTCGCCTCTCTGCCGGAGAACTGGTGGGAGCTTTATGCGATGACCTGAGGGTCAGTTATCCCCCCGGGGCTATTAGTCTGAAAGTGCTAGTGGATGCCCTGAATCGCCATCTGTTGCGAACCCATGCCGAGGGTCGGCGCACTGTGGTGATTCTCGATGAAGCCCAAGATCTATCCCATGAAGCCCTAGAACAGGTGCGCTTGCTCACCAACTTAGAAACGGCGCGGGATAAGCTGCTCCAGGTTATTCTCATTGGCCAACCTGAGCTGAATGATATTTTGCAACGCCATGACCTGCGCCAATTGGCCCAACGGGTTACGGCTCGCTACCATCTGGGTCCCCTCAATGCATCTGAAACCGGTGCCTATATTCGCCACCGTTTGGCGGTAGCTGGGTTAACCCGTGCCGTATTTCCTCCTGCCACCCAACGGGAAATCTACCGACTGTCCGGTGGTATTCCCCGTTTGATTAACATTTTGTGCGATCGAGCGCTACTGGGAGCCTACGCCCGAGACAAAACTGTGGTGGATCGGGCTATTCTGCGGCGTGCTGCTGGAGAAACTCTCGGCCCCCAGGCTAATCGACGATCGCTTACCACCTTGATGGCTACTCTGTTGCTGGGGGGGCTATTAGCTTTGGGCGGGGATTTTATCTGGCGATCCCGGACTATAGCTCCAAGCGAATCGCCATCTATCTCTGAGAATCCTCTCCCCGCTACCTCACCGGTAGCAACGGTCAGTGAGGGAGCTGTAACCGGAACAGAATCTCCTCCCCCCATCCCGGTGGCCTTACCCCCGCCTCCAGTGGAACCTCTTTCACCAGCCTTAGTAGCTGCCAGCAATGCCTTGCGGACTGCGCCAGCAGAGACCAGCTCTGTAGAGTTGTATGCCTTATGGGGGCAGCGTTATGAGCAATTGCCTGGAGAGGGTTTATGTCCCCGGGCCTTAGCGGCGGGATTGCGTTGTTTCCAGGGGCACGGAAAGCTGGCTTTGTTGCGGCAAATGAACTTGCCCGCCCTATTACCCTTGGTTTTACCGGGGGGAACCTCGGTCCGGGGATTATTGGTGGGTCTCGTGACTGGGGAAGCTACCCTACAAGTTGCCGGTACCCGCTATCCTCTCGCGGCGGCTACCCTGGAATCACTGTGGAAAGGGGATTTTCTGGTGCTATGGCGTCCCCCAGAAGGGCTTCAACGCCTTATTCTCCGGCCAGGGACACAAGACGAAGAAATCCGCTGGCTGCGACGTACCCTGGATATCGTCCTTAATCCGGATCCTACGCCTCCCACGGATCCCACTCTGTACGACGCTTCCCTGCGTCGTCGTGTGACCACTTTCCAAAAAAATCAGGGTTTAACCAGTGATGGGCTGGTAGGAGAGCAAACTCTGCTTCATTTCACCAGTGCTCTCCGACCTGCAGGGGTACCTTGGTTGGATCGGCCCATGGAAGCAACACCGGCTGTGGAACAGCGTTTACCTCCGGCGTCTGAACCTGTTACTTCGCCCTCCTCTGCC
>CAWUNB010000090.1:0-7733 GCA_963923745.1 uncultured Thiotrichales bacterium | reverse complement strand
ATGGGGAATGGGACAGCCTGCTAGGGACACGCTTTCCCTATGCCCCACTTGGAGTAGCCGAGTCCCCCGCAGGGTAGATAGCGCAGCAGTTAACTGCTGGCGTTCGCTTTTCAGGAAAAAGGAGCCAAGTTGTCCGTTATTTTGGAGTCCTGCTTGGCTATGTCGATTTAGTTCGAGTGTCACAGAGATGCCGGCAGGATCAGTTGAGGTGGTAAATTGGGCACCAGGGACGGAACAAGGGCGGGATACGCCGTCCAGGGACCACAGGGGCAGATTATCGCAAGCGCCCTTGGGTTGAAACGACACCTATCTTCAAGAGTTTCGTCATGACTAACTCTGCCTCCTCAGCGGTGTGGAGCCCGGACCAAGCCCGGGAGTTGTATCATATTCCTCATTGGGGAGATGGTTACTTTGACGTAGATCCCCAGGGTTACTTGATTGCTCGCCCCGATCGGCGTCCTAATGGCCCTAGCGTCAATCTTTATCAGGTCATTCAAGTCGTGCGGGAAGCAGGATTATCACCACCGGTCCTGGTCCGCTTCACCGACATCCTACGGGATAGAGCTAGGCGTCTCATCGATGCTTTTGCCAATGCTATGGAAAAGTCCCAGTACCAGGGGCGGTATACCGCTGTTTATCCCATTAAAGTTAATCAACAACGGCGGGTTGTAGAGCAGATTTTGTCTGCCAGTCCCCAAGTCGGTCTAGAAGCCGGTAGCAAACCCGAATTGCTGGCGGTACTAGCCCTATCCCGTCCAGGGGGGACGATAATTTGCAATGGCTACAAAGACCGGGAATACATCCGGCTGGCGTTGCTGGGGGAACGCCTCGGAATGTCCAGCTATATCGTGATAGAGAAATTATCGGAGTTGGACACCATCATCGCTCAAGTAGCGGATTTGGGTATTCGCCCTCGCCTGGGGGTACGGGTACGGATGTCCTCCATTGGGGCGGGGAAGTGGCAAAACACCGGGGGTGACAAGGCAAAATTTGGTCTCTCTGCTACTCAGGTTCTCGAGTTAGTTAACCGACTGCGGGCGGTTGGCAAGCTAGATTGCTTGGAGTTGATGCACTTTCACTTGGGTTCTCAGGTGGCCAACATTCGAGACATCCAAAATGGTTTGGTGGAGGCTGCCCGTTACTATGCAGAATTACGTCGCCTTGGGGCTCCCATCACCACGGTGGACGTGGGAGGTGGATTGGGGGTGGATTATGAAGGCACCGCCAGCCGCAGTTTTTGCTCCATCAATTATTCCCTCCAGGAGTATGCCAACAACGTGGTGTATGCCTTGGCTGGGGTGTGTAACGCCACCGGTTTACCCCACCCCCATTTGATTACCGAATCGGGGCGGGCTATGACTGCCCATCACGCTCTGCTCATTACCCACGTCATCGATAGCGAACCAGCACCGGGAGGAGATCCTGGTTCAGCACCGGCACCCGAGGATCCGCCCATTCTCCATGATTTGTGGAATAGCTGGGTGAACGTAAATCCCCACAACGCCCTGGAAACTTACCATGATGTGATGCACTGGTTCAGTGAAGTGCAAACTTTGTTTGATCACGGATTACTCAGTTTGCCTCAACGGGCAGCAGCGGAGCGGCTTTACCATGCTACCTGTACTCGAGTACGGGGGGTATTACAGGGAGAAGCTGGGTCACGGCGAAGTCGAGAAGTCCTCGATGAATTAACTGAACGCCAGGCTGATAAATATTTTTGCAACTTTTCCCTATTCCAATCGATTCCCGATTCTTGGGCTATCGATCAAGTGTTCCCTGTCGTTCCGTTGCACCATTTAGATAAGCCTCCTCAGCGTCGGGTAGTTATCGAAGATATTACTTGCGATTCTGATGGCCGTATTGATCTCTATGTGGACGCAGCAGGAGTAGAAACTACTCTGCCCCTCCATACTTGGCAACCGGGTAAAGATTATTGGTTAGGTATTTTCTTGCTCGGGGCTTACCAAGAAATTCTAGGAGACATTCATAACCTGTTTGGTGATACCAATGCAGTGAATATTGAATTAACCCCAACGGGGGATTGGAAGTTAATGGAACCGGTACGGGGGGATACAGTAGAAGCGGTATTAAGCTATGTGCACTTTAACGCTCAGGATTTATTAACAGCGCTACGGGCCAAGTTACCTGTTGGGGCTGATGAGTTACTAGCAGAATTAGCAGCTGGACTGCAGGGCTATACCTACTTGGAGGATTAGGGATTGTGCGTGGTTTTAATGGGGTTCTGTTCCTTGTCGCTGTCATTCTAGCGGCTGTGGCGTTTTTTGAACCGGGCATCAAACAGGCGACAGAGTTGCCGCCGTTAACTTCTCTACAACCCCATCAGGTACAGCACTTAGTTTTTGGTCGCCCGGGGCGAGAAATGGCCCAGGCAGTGAAAACTGATCGCTGGACCCTTCAAGCGCCTTTTGCTGCGCCGGCTGATAGTTATCGCATTAATGCTCTTTTAGCCTTGGCCCAAACCCCTAGTCTCTCCCATTACCCCCTAGCGGGAGTGGATCTGGCCCAGTTGCAATTGGACCCCCCCCAATTGGTGGTCGAGTTGAATAACACCCGACTTGAATTGGGAGGCACAGAACCTTTGAGGGGACAGCGGTATGTTCGGGTGGGGGAGACCATCCATCTCATCGATGATCGACTGTATTTCACTGGTAACCCGGTGGAACTAGTAGACCCCACCCTCCTACCAGGAGAGCCTTCCCTGGTAGCCATTAGCCTACCGGCTCTTCCTCCTCCCTTGGGGGATGGGACTCCATTGGTAGCCGAGCTAGTGGAGGGACGGTGGCAAACCGATCCTTCCCTTGTTGATTTGTCCGCTGATGTACTACCCACGCTAGTGGATGGGTGGCGACGAATGCGAGCGCTAGATGTTCGCCAAGATCCAGCGTCAGACCCGGAAGCCATTTCGGCAGATGCCCTACCTCAAGTTCTTATTCGCTTAGCCGGGGGAGAAACAATCGTCTTTGAAGTAACTAGTCAGCGGGGGGAGGTGATCCTGCGTCGGCCAGCTTGGCAACTGCGCTACGTAGTAAGTCGAGGAATGGCGTTGGAGTTGCTATCAATTGGGGGAGGGGGAACCCTTACTGGAGAATCTCCCTGAATCTCGCCCCTTGAAATCAAAGGGGTGTCGTGTACAATGCGCCCCTCTCTGTGGGACCTGTCTGGGAGTTGGCGGTTTAGGTCCCTGAGTGCTAGTTTCTGTCAAGCGGGGCGTAGCGCAGCCTGGTAGCGCACCTGAATGGGGTTCAGGTGGTCGGAGGTTCAAATCCTCTCGCCCCGACCAAGTCCCTCCTGGGACGAAGGATGTGGACATTCAATGGACTTAGTTAGCCGGGGTTAACCCGCTGACGGTTTCCCCTCTCGCGTTTTTCTTCCTTGCTCCTCTACGTCCCCTGTCGAAGGGGTATGTTCAATCCCCTTGGGGGAATGCCGATGATTGCTCGGATTTCCATTCGTGGCCGCCTGTTGTTGCTGCTGGCGCTGCCCCTGGCAACGCTAGTGCTCATCTCTAGTCTGGCCTCCAATAATATGGCCAAGATAGACGAGGGGGTGGGGCGTATTTACGATGACCGCGTCGTTCCCCTCAGACAGCTCAAAGCAATAGCCGATGATTACGCGGTTTCTATTATTGATGCCGTTAATAAAGCTAATGCAGGTATTAATCCAGCGGAAGAAACTCTTCAGGCAGTACGTAAAGCACGCGGTGATATTAAAGCTAATTGGGATGCCTATCTCAAAACTAAGTTGACAGCGGATGAGCAGCGTCTTATTTCTCAAGCAGATAAATTATTGAGATTAGCTGAGGGAGAAATAGATCGGCTAGTAAATTATTTAGCTGGGTTGCATGGAATAATCGGGGGAAAAATGGATAGTTTTGACGGTCCCCTGTATAATTTTATTGATCCCATTAGTCAAAAAATTAGTGAATTAGTTGATTTACAGCTGGATGTTGCTATGGAGGAACGCAATGCAGCAAATGATCTTTATCAACGAGCTTCTTTTTGGTTTGCGGTGGGAAGTGGGGCAGTACTCATCGTTATAACTTTACTGGGATTGGTTACTGGGGCCTCTATTAGCCAGCCTCTAATCCGGATGAAAGAAGTATTGAGTACCATTGCTCAAGAACGAGACTTGACTAAACCTATCCCGATTAAATCTCAAGATGAGTTGGGTGCGGTAGCAGAAGCTGTTAATCGCATGTTGGAGAGTTTCCGGCATGCCATGGGGGAAGTAGCCAACAGCGCAACTCATCTGGCCTCTGCCTCTGAGGAATTGGCCAGCGTCAGTGAAGAGACTAATCAAGCCTTGCGGACCCAAGGTGCTCAAACAGCCCAAGTCGCCACTGCCGTTAATGAGATGGCTGCCACAGTTCATGAAGTTGCCGGGAGTGCCACCACTACCGCTCAAGCGGCTCAGCAGGCTGATCACCAGGCAGTCCAGGGAGGAAAAGTATTATCCGAGACCTTGGATTCTATTCGCGCCCTTGCCAGTGAAGTGAGTCGTACCGCAGAAGTTATCCGTAAGTTAGATGAGCAGAGCCAGGCCATTAGTTTGGTGCTGGACGTAATCGGCAACATCGCTCAACAAACTAATCTCCTTGCCCTCAATGCAGCAATTGAAGCCGCCCGCGCAGGGGAGCAGGGGCGAGGGTTTGCCGTGGTTGCAGCGGAAGTCCGTACCCTGGCTTCCCGCACCCAAGCATCCACCGAAGAAATACGGGGGATGATAGAGAACCTGCAAAAAGGTACCGGTGAAGTTGTGCAAGCAATGGCGGCGGGTCACGCCCAAGCAGAAACGACGGTAGCGTTGACCAATCGAGCGGGTGCAGTGCTAGAGAGAATCACCCAGGCTGTAGTAACCATCCGCGATATGTCGGCTCAGATCGCTTCCGCTGCCCAGCAACAGGGCGTGGTGGCAGAAGATATTAATAGGAACGTCTCCGACATCAATACGGTTACCAGTGAAAGCGTGCTGGCCTCCCACCAGGTAGCAGAGGCCAGCGGTGAATTAGCGCGGTTAGCTACCACCTTGGAGCATCAAGTATCGTTGTTCCGCATCTAGCGATACCAAGCGGCTACTAATAGCCCTCCCCCGAGCGCTCCGAGCCCCCAGCTTACTGCAGGCCAAAAATCTCCTTGGGCTAGTAGTAGTGCCCCACTGATGGCTGCAGCGGCTCCAGCGATGGCCAGGACTGTCCGATCGCTGCCACGGCGCTCCTGGGCCTCCAGTGCCGCTAGGTCGGTGGGAGCAATGCGGACTTGCAGTTGTCCCTGTTGGCCTTGGTGCAATACCTCCAGCAGAGCCATGGGAAGGGCTGGTAATTTTTCCGCCCAGCGGGGAGCTTCTTGCCGTACTGCTCGCAGGAAAGCTTTTGGACCTACTTGATCCGCTACCCAGCGTTCTAAGAATGGTTTAGCCGTAGTCCATAAATCCAATTGGGGGTAAAGGGATCGGCCTAAACCTTCAATATTCAGTAAAGTTTTCTGGAGTAATACCAGCTGGGGTTGAACTTCCATATTGAAGCGGCGTGCGACTTGAAACAGTTGCAGCAGTAACCGACCGAAGGAAATCTCTCCGAAGGGTCGTTGAAAAATAGGTTCACACACACCTCGAATAGCTGCTTCAAATTCTTCTACCCGAGTGTGACGGTCCACCCAACCCGATTGAACGTGGACTTCTGCGACTCGTCGATAATCTCGCCGGAAAAAAGCAACGAAATTCTCTGCTAGATAGCGTTGATCTGGTGCAGACAAACTTCCCATGATGCCAAAATCCACCGCAATATAGCGGCCATCTGCCGCAATAAAAATATTGCCTGGATGCATATCTGCGTGAAAGTAATTGTGGTGGAATACTTGGGTGAAAAAAATCTCTACTCCCCGCTCTGCCAGTTTTTTTAAATCAATTCCCTGGTGTACTAAGGCCGCTATATCCCCTAGCGGAGTACCGTAAATCCGTTCTAAAACCAATACTTCCGAGTGGGTATAAGGCCACTCAACTTGGGGCACATAAAGTAATTCCGAACCTTCAAAATTACGCCGCAAAGTTGAACCATTAGCCCCTTCCCGAACCAGATCCAATTCATCCCAAAGATTTTTTTCTAATTCCTGGACAACTTCCCGAGGATGGAAACGGCGTGCCTCTCCCCAGTAACGTTCCGCTAAGTCCGCCAAGGTGTAAAGCAACGCCAAATCCCGGCGAATTACTGGGCGGATTCCAGGGCGCAATACTTTTACCACCACTTCTCGGCCATCCAGCAGCCGGGCCGGGTGAACTTGGGCGATAGAGGCAGATGCCAGCGGGGTTTCATCAAAGGCAAGAAATAGCTCCGTTACGCTGGCTCCCAATGCTTGCTCCACCAAGCGACGGGCGTGATCACCAGGAAAAGGGGTTACTCGGTCTTGTAACCGGGCCAGTTCCTCACCGATGTCATCTGGTAGTAAATCTCGACGGGTGGACAATAATTGACCAAATTTGACAAAAATGGGACCAAGATCTTCCAAAGTAGCCCGTAGCCGAACAGCTCGAGGCAACCGTTCTCGCCGCCACCAATTCCATGGCAGCAAATAGAGTAAAAAACGGAGGGGACGAAAAAGATGAGTGGCTAGGATAACTTCGTCCAATCCATGGCGAACCAATATCCGATTGATGGTGACGAGGCGCAGTGCCTGACCAATGCCCAGCATGGGGGGATCTCCTAGCTAATCCTGGTTTAAATCACAAATCGTGGCAGTTTACTCGGGAGCTAGCGACAAACTTACACCACTGCCCCCTTGACCAAAAGGGACTCTGGACGTAGATTCTCCGCCCCTTACCTCCATGCCGGGGTAGCTGAGCGGCCGAAAGCAGCGGATTTGTAATCCGCCGGAGCAATCCCTCGCAGGTTCGAATCCTGTCCCCGGCTCCCGTTACACCAAATCACTTCCCGGACTCCTTCACTGCTGGCGAAAGGGAATTTCGTCCCCGGCGGCCTGGTTGGTTAACCAACCGCGAACGCGAGCAACTAAAATTTGCTCCTGGCCACGAAAAGAAGGATCTGCGCCTGCTACCTCGTACTGGACAAAAGGCGTCGTGCGATGATGGCGAGCCGTCTCGCTACGGGCATGGGCGTCTGCCCGCACTGTTGGTAGGTCCCGCTCTCCGTAAATGTCCAGGACCGGCATGCTTAACTGTTCCAGGAGCAGACCGGGTTGTAGCGAATTAGGGAGGATTTCCGCGTCACCCATGCTGACTCCAATAAAACCCGCTATCGCACTTTTGTCGGGCATTTTTATTACGCAGCTTGCCCCCAATACCGCTCCTAATCCGTACCCTAGTACTGCTACGTTGATCAAACCCCGTTTACGCAACCAGGAAAAGGCATCATCTAGGCGGGGACAGATCAATGGCAATGCGGCACCGTACTCTGCTGGCCCCGCGCCTTTTTCCAAGGGGGGGAGTTGGATCGCCAGCGTGTGCCAACCGTGGTAGCGCAGCCCGTCCCGTAGTGCGTTGATGGGAGGCATATCCGGGTGGTGTTCCGGGGAAGGGAGGATTAACACCGCTCCCTGATCCTGACGACGACCGAGGGTGCGACCGTAAAGCCCCAGCCACTGTCGGGGAGGTGTCCCTAAGAAAAACGCTTCCCCTACCCGCAAGTAGCGCTTAACTTCTTCCGACCAAATTCGCTCTCGACTGTAGTCCGGAGTTGCCAGCGGCACTGGAATCTCTGGATC
>CAWUNB010000089.1:0-7853 GCA_963923745.1 uncultured Thiotrichales bacterium | reverse complement strand
CGCCAGTAGAGTCCCGTCGGTGACAAACTCAGGGCTAACCCAACGGGCTTCAGCGGGCCAAATATGCTCCCGCAACCAAGTCATGAGGGGCAAGTCGTCCGCTAAGCCCCGTAATAGGGTCATGGCGGCGTGGGTATGGGCGTTAATTAGCCCTGGGATGAGCAGGTGGGACGGACCGGAGAAAACGCTATCAGCCTGGTAACGATCTTTTGCTTGATCGGAAGGTAGCAGGTCGAGAATTCGCCCGTGATGAAGGACTAGGCAATGATTATCAAAAACAACGCCCGCTGGGCGCACCGGAGCGACCCAGCGGGCGTGAAGGAGAGCGTCTACACGCTGCATGGACAGAGGTAGACGCTCGACCGATTACTTGGCGATAACTTCGATTTCTACGCGACGGTTCTGAGCACGACCCTGTTCAGAATCGTTGCTAGCCACCGGTTCACGTTCGCCCTTCCCTTCGGCACGGACGTGCTTCAGGCCCTTGGTCTGCAGGTACTTGGCAACGGTGTTAGCACGACGGACCGACAAGCGCTGGTTGTAGGAATCGCTGCCCACGCTGTCGGTGTGACCTACGACGATAACGGATTCAACAGCACCGGCACCCTTGATATCTTTGGCCAGCCGATCTAGCTCGACTTTACCAGCGGGCTTGAGGTTGTACTTGTTGAAGTCAAACAGTACCTTCGCTTCAATGGTGTGCTTGCTGACAGAGACGGCACCACGGGGAGCCGGCTCAGCCTTGGCCTGTGTCTTGGCGGGGCCACCGCACTCGGCCGGTGCAACGCTCTTTTCAGTCCAACTACCGGTCTTGACGCACTCACCATAGCCATCCTTAACGACAACGCCTTGGGCGTCGTAGGCATAGCCATCGACCTGATCGGCGGCATGGGCAGCACCGGCCAACAGGCACATCGCTGGGATGACAGCGATGAACAACTGAGACAATTTTTTCATAGTCGCAGACTCCTTCAGGAAAAAAGCATCGTTGTGAGAAAGGTACAATTCAGTGTAACACACGTTGCGCCTAGTGCACTATATTTCGTAATGCTAAGAAAACCCTTGTTGTTTTCACATAGGACATGTCTCATGCACGCAACAACCGGCGATGAGCTACAGGCTGTAGCCTGGCAAAGCGGTCACGTCATTCTTCTGGATCAACGGCAACTACCCCACCAAGAAACCTACCTAACCTTAACAGATGTGGATTCAGTAGCTCAGGCCATTCGTGACATGGTGGTACGGGGAGCCCCCGCCATCGGCATCACTGCTGCCTATGGAGTAGTGTTAGCTGCTCAGACTCGTTACGCCACTGCCCCTACCACTTGGCGCCAGGCTATTCTCGAAGACTTGCGCCGATTAGGGAATGCCCGTCCCACCGCAGTTAACCTGTTTTGGGCGTTGGACACGATGCAACATGCTATGGCAGCGATAGTGGGGGATCCGGTACCGACATTGTTAGCCGTGGCTCAGGATATCCACCAAGCGGATATCACAGCCAATCGACGGATGGGAGCACTGGGGGCGGCCCTCTTTGATGGCGAGGGGGATGTCATTACCCACTGCAATACCGGTTCCCTCGCCACCGGCGGTTATGGGACTGCCCTAGGTGTTATCCGTAGCGCTTACCAGGCGGGGCGGATTAGTCAGGTATATGCAGACGAAACCCGCCCCTGGCTACAGGGGGCTCGGCTCACCGCCTGGGAATTGGTACGGGACAGGATTCCCGTCACGTTGATAGCTGATGGAGCCGCCGCCCACCTAATGGCCCGTCGAGCTATCCAGTGGGTGGTGGTGGGGGCCGATCGTATTGCCGCCAATGGTGACACCGCTAATAAAATTGGTACCTATCACTTGGCCATTGCTGCCCGCTACCACGGGGTCCGTTTTATGGTCGTGGCACCTAGCAGTACGGTGGATTTGACTTTGTCCGATGGTCAGGGAATTCCTATCGAAGCCCGTGCTCCGGAAGAGGTACTCCATTTGGGGGGGAAAGCAGTCGCTGCTTCTGGTGCTACCGCTTGGAATCCAGCCTTCGATGTAACTCCTGCCAATCTTATTGATGCCATCATTACTGAGAAAGGGGTTATTCTGGCCCCTAATGCAACCCGTATGACCGCAGTCTTAGGTTGATTTGCTTACCCCTGGCTTACCGAAATAATCTGTCTTAGCGGTGGTCAGTCGCTATAATTCCCCCCGTTCTATCTGAATACCCCTTACTGTGAGGATGACACTAATGAGTGATGCCCTGAATTACCTGGTAGCAACCCGACCAGACGCTATGCTCCCCTATTTCAAATTTCTTAAGGAATCCGGCAAGAGCTTAGACGCCAAGACCCGCAACCTCATTTCTGTCATCACTAAAGTCCATTCCCAAACGGAACGGGGCTTCAAGCAATACCTAACTCGTGCCCTCCGGGAAGGGGCTAGTGCAGCAGAAGTGTTGGATGCACTACTCATGGCATTCCCTGCTTTGGGATTGGCTAAAATTGTTTGGGCGGTAGATATCCTATTGGCGATGGACTTGCCAGAATTTCGCCCAGAAAGCTTAGCAGTAGGGGCTCAATGGCATGAAGTAATGGCCTTGGCGGATGCGACTGATGGTCAGGTAAGCTACGCTGAGTGCAATGGTCGTCATCTTTTCGTATACCTCAGCGGCGATACCGTTAAGGTCTATGACAGCCATTGTCCTCACCAGGTTACAGATATACCCCATTTAGCTTTGTCCGGATTGCAGCTCACTTGCCCCAAACATGGTTGGGCGTTTGATGTCAGCACCGGTGCCTGTACGGCTAAAGGTAATCGCCCGCTGAAGAGTTTTGAAGCGAAAATCGAAGACGGGCGGATATTGGCTTACTGGTAGTCCCCCCCGAGGGCATCCCACTGAGATGGGATGCCCCTATCTCTAACAAGAACTAACCTAGCAGACCCCTGAAGCGGATGTCGCTCCGGTCTGGGGGGAGGACTCGACATGAATAGCCGTGCCTTGCGGGCCGTCCTGCCCGCCCTCGCCGCTGCGTTGCTAGCGCTAATCCCCCTCTACGGCAGTACCGATCCGGGGGCAGTTTCGGATCTGGATCCTTTTCCCCACCAAGAAGCGTTAGAAGAGCGGGTGGATTTTTGGCGCCATGTATTCGGCGTATGGAGCCGCAAGCAAGCGGTGCTCCACGATTTGCAAAATCCAGGGCTTATCTACGAGGTGATGGATCTGGAAGGAATAGGGGAGGGAAACTATAACCCTCAGCAGGACGCCTATATTCGGAGCCATCGTCAAGATTTGGAGCAGCGCCTTCATGCCTTGGAACATAAAGTGGCCCGGGGTGACGATTTAGATAACCAGGATCAAGAGCTGCTGGCGAAATTCCAAAAGGTGGGAGGGGTTTCCCATCTACCCGGTGCCCATGAGCGGGTGCGGGTACAGCGAGGAGTTCGGGAGAAATTTCTTAAAGGGTTAGAAATCAGCGGTCGTTATGATGCAGCTTTCCGGCAGGTTTTTCGCAGTTACGGATTACCTGAAGACTTAGCTTACCTTCCCCATGTGGAATCGTCATTCCAAGCCCAAGCCCGCTCCAGTGCCGGAGCAGTGGGTATCTGGCAATTTACCCTCCCTGCAGCTAAGACTTTCATGACGGTGAACAGCGCAGTGGATCAGCGTTTTGATCCGATATTGGCAGCTGAAGGATGTGCTCGTTATCTGATCAACGCCCACAAACAACTGGGTGACTGGGGGTTGGCTATCACTTCCTACAACCATGGCGTAGGAGGAATGCAAAAAGCCAGGGCCCAGTATGGAACCAATTTTGCCCAAATCTTACGGGACTACGATGGTCCTCTATTTGGATTTGATTCTCATAATTACTATGTTGAATTTTTAGCCGCTCGAGACGTGGCCCGTAATGCAGAACAGTACTTTGGTACCGTTCATCGGGAGTCCCCGCAGAATTGGGATCAAGTGGCGCTGGAGGGTGCTGCGCCAGTTCACCAGGTTGCACGTCGCTATGGCGTAACGGTAAATACCTTGTTGGAGCATAACACCGCTCTTACTACTCAGGCAGCAAAAGGGCGAGTTGCGTTACCAGGGGGAACAGAGGTTTGGCTACCGGCGGGGACCTTGCAAAAGGTGGCTGCACGGGGGACAGAATCCACTACGACAGTGGCAGCAGTGGTACCTGAACCCGTTGATCGGCGGGAGCGGTTAGCTGGCCAGACCCTCGGTCAAACGCTAACGGCTTCCATAGGAGACTCCGTTCCCCGTTCCACGGTAACGGATGCGGCTGTTTCCGCCTTGTCCACGTCGTCCCGCCCCAACCCCTCGGCCAATCAACAACGCCCTGCTAAAGTTTCCGATGTTCACAAGGCGGTTGTTAAGACAGGGCAGGGGGCTCGGGTAGTTTCGCCCCAAAAGATGGATGCTAAAGCCGACGCCAAGAAAAATACTAAAGTGGCTGCACAACTTGCGGCGCAACCGACTAAAGCACCAGTAGTACCTTCCGTGGCTCCAAAGTCAGTAGCAACGAGCAAGGCTACTCCTCCTCCCAAAGCGCCCCTGGCCAAAGCTATTTCACCGAAAGATGCGCCAAAAGACGCTAAAGCAATTGCTACCCAAGGAACAGCCAAAAAGGAACCGGCTAAGGTCGCTAAAGGAGAAGCACCCCAAACCAAGGGAGAAATACCCGTAAAAGGAACAACTACCAACAATAAGGCAACGGCAACTAAGCCCAGCCACCGCAGTTAGAGGATTACCACCACCATGTCCGATGCACTTCGCCAAGCCGCTCTGGCCTACCACGCTGAACCCCGTCCAGGAAAGATCGAGACGGCCATTTTTAAGCCCTGCGCTACCCAGCAGGAGTTGGGGTTGGCCTACACCCCAGGGGTGGCGGCCCCGGTGCGGGAGATTGCCAAAAACCCAGATGACGCGTACCTGTACACTTCTAAGGGTAATTTGGTAGCGGTGATTACAGACGGTACTGCTGTGCTCGGACTAGGTAACGTGGGGGCGTTGGCAGGTAAGCCAGTGATGGAGGGAAAAGGGGTTCTATTTAAGAAGTTTGCTGGTATTGATGTATTTGATATTGAGGTGGAATCCCAGTCTTCTAGCCACTTTATCGAGACAGTAGCGGCCATTGCCACTACTTTTGGCGGCATCAACCTGGAGGATATTGCCGCTCCCCACTGTTTTGAGATCGAAGCTGCTTTGTCTGAACGGTTGGATATTCCAGTATTCCACGACGATCAACACGGTACCGCCATTATCATCGCCGCTGGCCTGAGCAATGCCTTGGAATTACAGGGTAAGAAACTAGCGGAAGCCCGTATTGTTTGTTTAGGAGCAGGCGCAGCTGGTATTGCCTCCATGCGGTTGCTTGTTGCGCTGGGCGTTCCCAAAGAGCAAATCCTATTGGTGGATCGCAAGGGCGTTATCCACAGCGAGAGGGATGATCTCAACGTCTATAAGCAAGAATTCGCCCACCGCTGTCCTCAGCGCACGTTACTGGATGCCATGACCGGAGCCGATGCCTTTGTGGGGGTTTCTGGCCCTAATCTGGTGGATGAAGCGATGCTACGGGCAATGGCTCCCCGCCCCGTAGTATTTGCTCTATCCAATCCCGATCCCGAAATTGCTCCTGCATTGGCTAAAGCGACACGGGATGATCTGATTATGGCTACCGGTCGTACCGATTATCCCAATCAGGTTAATAACGTATTGGGCTTCCCCTACATATTCCGGGGTGCTTTGGATGTGCGGGCCCGCCGCATTACTCGGTCCATGCACATTGCGGCTGTTCACGGGTTGTGCGCTTTGGCAAGGGAGCCCGTTCCACCAGAAGTATTGGCGGCCTACCGCTTGGATCACTTGGAATTTGGGGCAGATTACATTATCCCCAAACCCTTTGATCCCCGTTTGGTGGAACGAATACCGCCTGTAGTTGCACAGGCAGCCATCGCCGCAGGGGTAGCTCGATTGCCCTATCCAGCCCACTATCCGGTAATTAAATAGACTTAGTCATTAGGGCACTTAATGAAGATTCAGTGGCAAACATTTCTGGCAGAACAGGGCGCAGAAATTAGCGATGGTTGTGTCGTTCACTACGGGAATCCAGATTTGGAACATTCCGTGGTGACTACTGGGAATGTGCTGGCTGATTTGTCCCACGAGGGATTAATTGGCGTGGCAGGAGTAGATGCACTGACTTTTTTACAGGGTCAGTTCACTAACGATGTGCGATTAGTCACTCCCCAGCGTAGCCAACTGAGTGCTTGGTGTACGCCAAAGGGGCGAGCGTTAGCCAGTTTTCGGGTATTGCAACAGGAAAGTGGGGGATTCTTGTTGGCTATGCCCAGTGAACGGGTCAGCGTAGTACTGAAACGGTTACGGATGTATCTACTCAATTCCAAGGCAATTCTGAGGGATGCCAGTCAGGAATGGTTGCGCCTAGGCTGTGCTGGTCCTACTGTCAGCGAAGCTCTGACTAAGGTTATCCCGATTTTGCCGGATGCCATTGATCAGGTAGTGCAAACAGCGGATTACTTGATTATCCGTTTGCGGGGACCCCATCCCCGTTTTGAGATATTGGGAAACCAGTCATTGCTAGAACGGTTGTGGGAAGTAATAACTGTCCGGGCTGCGCCAGTAGGGGCAATGGCCTGGGGAGCGCTGGATGTCTTAGCAGGCGTGCCTGTTATCACCGAGCGAACAGCGGAAGCTTTCGTGCCCCAGATGCTCAATTATGTGGAATTGGAGGGACTCAGTTTTCGCAAAGGTTGTTATACCGGACAAGAGGTAGTGGCTCGGTTGCACTACCTTGGCAAATTAAAGCGTCGATTGTTTTTAGCGCGATTGGGAGGAGGGGAAGGTATCCCCCAGCCAGGTGATGCGTTGTGGAGCTCTGAGGGACAAACTGAGCCTGGTCGACTGGTGAACGTTGCTCGCGATCCCGCCGGGGAAGGGTTCATTGTATTAGCGGTATTACCCTTGATAGAAGCTCAGGGCGGAGCTGTGCGCTGGCAAGGCGAACGGGGGCCAATACTGGAATTCCTTCCCTTACCCTATCCTTTGGTGGAGGGGGAATGACCGCAAGGCAAGTGCATGCGTGTTAGCCGAACAGCAATAACTCCCTACACAGCTAAGGAGATGTATACCCTGGTGGCGGACGTGAAATCCTATCCGCGTTTTTTACCTTGGTGTCGGAGTGCCTCCCTTCTTCTTGGAGAGGGTAACGAGGTGCGGGCCACTATTGAGTTGGCCTATCATGGGGTCCAGCGAACTTTCACTACCCACAATCACCTGCAACCGGACCGGACTATCGATATGCGTCTGGTGGATGGTCCCTTTCGCCAGCTAGAGGGAGGATGGCGCTTCATTCCCCTAGGTGATCAAGGTTGTAAAGTATGTCTGGATTTGAATTATGAATTCTCTAGCCGGTTGTTGACCCTGGCGGTTGGCCCGGTGTTCAATCCTATTGCTAACAGTCTCGTTGAAGCGTTCCACAAACAGGCGGTGCAAATTTATGGCAAACGATGAAAGAGTAAACGTAGAAGTGGCCTATGCCCGTGCCGATACCCAGGCCATCATCGCGGTAGCTGTAGCACCGGGGACTACCTTAGGGCAAGCCGTGGAGTTATCGAAGATTCGGGATCGCTTCCCCGAAATCGACCTGAAGAGCAATAAAACCGGGATCTTCGGAAAAGCAACTAAGGTAGATCAAATAGTGCGGGAGGGGGATCGGATAGAAATCTATCGCCCCTTAATCGCCGATCCGAAGCAGGTTCGGAAGGAGCGGGCGGCCGCTGGCAAAGGCATGAAAAAAGGTGTCGGCAGCGAAGAAGACGGTGAGTAACCTTCGAAGCTC
>CAWUNB010000088.1:0-7858 GCA_963923745.1 uncultured Thiotrichales bacterium | reverse complement strand
AACAAGATAAAACATAGCATCCTTTTATGGGAAATTCCCCTATTTTTATATGCTGTTAAACAGACTTTGCTGCTTTGCAAAATTTTTCAAAGTGGTAGCATCCCTCTTGTTCCAACCGATATTGCAACGCAGCGAGGTTACTCATGAGCATAAAGGATATTCCGTTAGCTGCTGTACCTCTGTGTTTGAAGCCCGAGACTCCTATCGTAGAGGCTCTGCATTTTTTGGTGAACAAACAGGTTAACCATGCTCCTGTATGTAGTGAAAAAGGGGTGATGGGTATCGTAAGCGTTAATGATATTTTGCGGGCTGTCATGCCCGTTAGTGCTTCACTACCTCACCATAGATTGAGCGATTTATCTTTTTTGGGCGACGCCACTACTATGTTGACCAGTCGCCTTAGCGCATTAAAAAGTCAGCCGGTATCTACCCTAGCCCGTTTTGATATCCAAACGTTACCTGAAGACTGTCCTCTCATGGAAGCGGCTTTATTGCTAAGTCAAACCCATTATCCTTTACCTGTGGTAGACAGCAAAGGAAAGTTATTGGGTGTGCTAAGCCGTCGTGCGTTATTGGATTACTTAATGAAGAAGACAGGAGTGTAGATAAATGACTGCTGACACCTCTTCGGCCCAAATCATTTTAGGGCTATCTCCGTTAGTAGTCTCTTTGACGCTATTTATTTCTGCTTACGGCGCTATTATTACTGAACGTATTAATCGCTCTGTCACCGCATTACTTGGCGCATCACTGATGGTGCTATTCGGAGTTTTAACTCAGGATGAGGCTTTTGCTGGTATCGATCTCAATACTATTGGCCTACTTATTGGAATGATGATTATTGTTATCATTACCCAGAAAAGTGGTGTTTTTCAGTATGTTGCTATCGTTGCAGCTAAGTTAGTAAAGGCAGATCCCTGGAAGGTGTTAGTAGTACTCGCTGTGGTAACGGCTAGTTTTTCGGCTCTTTTGGATAATGTTACCACCGTATTGCTAGTCACTCCGGTAGCGCTGTTAATTGCCGACGCATTAGGGGTACCTGCTTACCCCTATCTATTTGCAACAATTATTTCATCAAATATTGGAGGTACTGCTACCCTAATTGGTGATCCTCCTAATATTATGATTGGCTCAGCCGCTAACCTTTCTTTTAACGATTTCGTGATTCATTTGACACCTATTGTCATTTTAGTTATGGCATTTAATCTGCTACCTATTTGGATGATTTGGGGCAAAAAAATGCAAGCAACGGATGAAAATAGGGCTCAGGTAATGGCATTCGATGAAGAGAAAGCTATCCTTGATCGTCGACTGCTTAAGCAATCTCTGTTAGTAGTTGGTTTGGTGATCCTCGGCTTTATTCTGAGTCACACCTTAGGATTGCCTCCTGCGACTATTGCTATGTTTGGTGCGGCTACCTTATTGCTGCTGTATTCCTATGACAAAAAGGGAGAAGAGCAAACACAGGATATTAGTCGCGTTTACGGAGAGATAGAGTGGGTAACCATTCTGTTCTTCGTCGGACTGTTTATTATGGTAACGGCTATTAATAAAGCCGGTGCCCTGGATATCTTGGCTGCTTGGATTGTAGAAGTCACTGGCGGGAATTACACCGCTACCGCTTCTACCATTTTGTGGGGCTCAGCATTTTTATCCGCTGTAATTGACAATATTCCCTTCGTCGCGACGATGATCCCTGTAATCCATGACATGGCCAATACTTTTGGGCCGGATCGACTGCAACCTTTGTGGTGGTCATTGTCTTTAGGGGCTTGCTTAGGGGGAAATGGTACGCTGATAGGGGCCAGCGCCAATTTGGTGGTAGCAGGTTTGTCGGAGCGGGCAGGTCAGCCCATTCGCTTTATGACCTTTACCCTCATGGCGTTCCCCTTAATGGTAGGAAGTGTGGCCATCTGCCATTTATACATCTGGCTACGCTACCTATAAGGATCGACGGCCTGGTTCCCCAGTATTAGGGGCCAGCCGTAATAGCCACTCCACTGCTTCCTCGATACCCGTTGTTCGGGGTAAAGGAGGCAGTGGTTGGGCTAAAAGAGATTCTAGTACCTCTCCAAAATCTCCCCGCAACAACTGGTGACGAGTTATTTCTTGACTCCGCCCGTGGCGAATTAGCCAGTCCACTAGATAGGGAGTTTCCGGCCAGTCTTCCCGAGCTACATACAGCAGAGGCACCCCATTGCAGGCGCACTCAGCGAAGGTGCCATAGCCTGGTTTACTGAGAACAGCATCAACGCTGCTGAGTAGATCGATGAAAGGCAAGGTAATAGATTCCAGGGTGGTGCAATCAGGGCGCTGGACTTGCCAAGCAGCCGGTATCAAATAGCGCCACCCTGTCTGGGGCCAATCAGTCAACTGGAGGGGCGTGTTGATTCCTCCAAGACTCACCAACAGTACCCGTTCTCCTTTCGCCAAACCCACTTGCTTTGCTAGCTCTTCTCGGCGAGAACGTCCCAAACGGGCGATGGGTCCGATGGGACAGCGGTTGGTAAGGCTGGGCATGGGCATAGTGGGGACGGGCTGTAAAAACACCTGAGCAGTGTTATAGGCAGCGGTTATCTCTGCCAGAACAGCCGGGGCTTCTGGCCGATCTTCCAGATAGTGGCCGTAGATATCCCCCCAATGGATGGAGCACAGGGCAAGCGCTGGGATTTGGGCTTGAGCGGCTGCTGCTAGGGTAAGGTAAGGAACATCGGCCAAAATCAAGTCGGGAGCCAGATCAGCCAAGATTTTGGCTTCAGTTTTGACGTTGGCTGACCAATTGCGGTGAAAATTTCGATAAGCCTGGGCGCTCGCCTCTGGCCGAACATCCAAAGCAGAGTCCATTACCATCCCTAAATCTGTTACTGCCGTTAGGTGATGAAAGGGGCCAGTGAAACGAGCAGCTAACACCGGCTGGGGTAGGGTGCTCTGTACCAACAATTCCAGTTGAGGTAGGCGTTGCCGCAGTGCGTTGGCTATGGGAGCGACTTGGGACAAATGGCCATAGCCATGGGATGAGATGGCCAGCAATAACCGTAGGGGAGCAGCCACGGGGAAGTCCTCAAAGCGCAGCGATGAATTTAGCCAGCTGTTCCCGTTTTTGGGGATCTTCGTCCACGTAACGCAATCCTAGGCGAACGAAACGGCTATCTGGGCGGTGCTCTACAGCCTCCAGAGAACTGATAAATCCATTGATACCACTGGCCTCCAAGTTAGGAGTTTCAATGGTTAGGTCCAGTACCACTGGCTCCAACAGCGTTGGAAATCCTCCTTCCCGTAATACCACAGCCGCTGCGCCAGCGAGATCAAGCTTCTGCAGCAAACAGCGCAATGTCATGTTACCAAAGCGAATTTGTGCTGCTACTCGGGCTAAGGGGTTAGCCCCCTTCCCCCCTCCCCGAGGCGCTTCCCGCTTTAGTCCACCGGTGAGAATAGCTACGGAGTCGGCGAAGGGCCCCTGAACAGGAGACGGGGGAACAGGAAAATCTGCCGCCGGCATAACGCGGCCCCGCCGGGCCATGGCTTCATGGATACGAGCAATCAGAGTTTCGATGCGGAACGGTTTAACCACATAACCGTCAATACCCGATTGGAGGGCAGTAGCCACGTGGGCTCGCTCACCGCGACTGGTAACCATGATGAAGGGCAGGTTGGCAAATCGCTCATCGGCCCGCACCCATTGCAGTAACTGGTAGCCATCTACTTCTGGCATTTCCCAGTCACAGAGCACTAAGTCAATTGCTTTGTTTTCCAACATATTTTGCGCCACCCGACCATTGATGGCCTCCAGGATAGCCACCATGGGTAGGGCGGAAGCTAATCCGCGCCGGATAAAATCGCGAATAAAACTAGCATCATCGACGACGAGAAGGTTTAATTTGGACATGATTCAATGTGGGTGTTGGTGAATCTGTGAATCCGAGCGAATGGGGGTGGCAACTGTCGAGAGCCAGCCCCATCAGGAGTTTCGACTATAGTTGTTCCGCCTGGCAGATCAATCCACGATTAACAGAGGGTTGCAAGAACTACAGGGAAGAACCTTACACTCTCGGATCTAACCAACCAAGATTGGGAAGAAACCACGTCTTCGCCATTTATACTCTTAGCCCATGGCACACCTTCCTAAACGATTAGTACCTGCGACGGTCCTCTCAGAGCGACCACTGGTTCTTTACGCTCGATTTGTTGAGCAGTTCCCCGATCCACTCTGCGTAGTAGACAGGGGCTACACCTTTGCTACCGTGAACAGTGCCTTCAGCGAACTGCTGGGACGCCCCCCAGAAGCCCTGGTAGGGACTTCCCTGGAAGATGTGGCCCATCGGGTAGCTGGAGAATCGCTAATTCCCTACTTAGAAAATTGTTTTAAAGGGGGAACTACCCACGCAGAGGTGCTTTGTCCTTTGTTGGCAGGATACCCTCTGGGGTTGCGTTGTTGGGCGCTACCCAGTGAGGATGGAATTATCCGTTATGTGGCGCTCTCCCTACGAGAGATTAGGGGGATTTCTCCTGATGAAGTAAATCAACTCCGAGCGGACTTAGGCCAAGCCCGTCTACTAGCGGAGGAAGCGGTATTCCACCGTGAACAATTGGAAGAAACTTTACTCAGCCAACAAGCCAAATATGACGCAGTAGAACAACGCCGGGGTGTTTTTCTAGCAGCACTAGCCCATCAGCTGCGGGGCCCTCTATCCCCCATAGGAAATGCTGCCCAGTTTTTACGCCGCCGACTACCACCTGACCCGGAGATTCAGTGGTGTCTGAGCCTTATCGATCGCCAAGTCTCCCAAGTTAGCCGGCTAGTTAATGATTTGATGGACGTGGGACAGCTTAATAGCGGCCAGCTGACTCTTCAGCGGGAGCAGCTGTTGTTAGCTGATGTAGTCGATCGTGCTCTGGAGGGAGTGCGGCCAATTCTGGAAAAGCAACGCCAAGCCCTGTTGCCGGTTTATCCTAACCCACCTTTGTGGGTAGATGGGGATCCAGCCCGGCTGCATCAAGTAATAGATCACCTGTTGCGTCAGGCGTCTCGTCAAAGTCCAGCGTTAGGTAGAATCCGTCTGATAGTGCGCCGTGAAGGGAACTACGCCGTAGTGTATCTGCGGGATAGTGGCCAGGGGATGGAGCAAGAGCAGCTGTCAAGGCTATTTGACCTCTACAACCAGTCACCCACCCAGCCAGAGCGGTTAGCGGAGTCTCTAGGGCTGGTGCTCGTTCGCCATCTCGTGGAGCTCCACGGAGGCACAATTACTGTCACTAGCGATGGTTCAGGACTAGGTACAGAGTTTATCTTCCGCCTCCCCTTGGTGGAGTCTGTTGGCCAGATCTCTCCGGTTCAACCCCTATCCTCCAGTCAACGCATCGTCGTAGTGGACGACAATGCCGATGTGGCAGCATCCTTCGAAGCATTGTTAGAAGTGCTAGGTCATGATGTACGGGTGGCTTTGGACGGTATTACCGCTTTAGATCTGGTGGCAACTTTCAAGCCCCAGGTAGTATTCCTAGATATCGCCATGCCTGGGATGGATGGCTACGAAGTAGCGCGGCGTTTACGAGAGACTTACCCTCCGGCGGTTTTGCAACTAGTAGCCATTACCGGCTACAGCCAAACTTGTAGCCCAAATCAGGCAGAAGAAGTTGGCTTTGATCACTACTTGGTCAAGCCGGTGGAATTCAAGGAATTGCAAGCAGTGCTTAACTTAAGGAAGACCCCCCGTTGAGTGATGGGGGTCCCCCTTTAGACTTTAGGCCATTACCCCTCTACCGCAATGCGGCGGGGTTTGGTGCGTTCATATTTGGGGATAGTTACCTCTAGCACCCCGTTAACTCCTCGAGCAGCGATACGGTCTGCATCGGCGAAATCGGGTAACATGAAGCGGCGATGAAAAGTGCCCCGTGGACGCTCCAGCCGCTTATAGGCTTCCCGCTCTTCAGGACTTTCCGGGCGACGGTCTCCTCGGATGCTGAGGACGCCCTTCTCCATAGTTATCTCTATCTCTTTGGAATCTACTCCGGGAATATCTGCCAATAACACAAAGCGATCTTTTTCTTCCCGGATATCCACTGTGGGAGCCCACTCGGCAGTGGCCACAGACGCACTATCAGCTTCTGGTGTGGCCACTCGTGCAAACAGACGGTTCATCTCTTCTTGGAGTTGAGCTAGGTTGGCCCAGGGGTAATGACGGACGATGGTCATGATTAACTCTCCTCAGTTAAATAGCTGTCTTCTGGCTATATGGGATTGCCTGAGAAGAATTCAAGGGGCAGCGACTACACTGGCGAATCGCAAGATTGGCTAGTCCGGCTTAAATCTTTAAGGTGGTTTGCATGGCCATGATCCGACTCACCCCCCTAGTGCGGCTACGGGCACTCCTGGTGAAAGAGTTCCGCCAGATTCTCCGGGACCCTCGAATGCGTTTTTTTGTAGTGATTCCTCCTCTAATGCAGTTAATGATTTTTGGCTACGCCGCCAGCTTAGACGTGCGCCAAGCCGACATTGGTATTGTGGATCAGGCAAAGACTCCCACCACTCGAGCGTTTCTCGCCGCTGTTACCGCTGATGGCCGACTTCATCCCCACTTCTTTCCTGATGTAAAAAGCGCTGCCACCGCCATGGACCACAATGAAATTCGGGTTATCCTGCATTTCGGTCCTGATTTTTCCCGTCAACCAGCTGCCCAATTGATTTCTGATGGTGCCGATCCCAATAGCGCTCAATTGGTATTGGGGCAAGTCAAACAGGCTTTAGCTCGAACTTCGCTAGCAGCGGGTCAGGTTCCGGTATTACGGCTAGAAGAACAGGCGTGGTTCAATCCCAATTTGGATGATCGCCCCTTTTTTGTACCTGGCATTGTGGCTAATGTGGTGTTGATTGCAACTTTGACCCTAACCGCTATGGCGGTCGTCCGGGAGCGAGAATTAGGGACATTGGAACGATTACAAGTAACTCCGGTGGGGCGATTAGAGATTTTAATTGGTAAGCTCACCCCAGTGGCCTGCGTGGGATTATTTGATGTTGCTCTGGTCTCTACTGTAGCTGTATTTTTTTTCAAAGTACCCTTTCACGGGAGTTTACTGACCCTGCTGTTGGCTAGCTTATTGTTTTTATCCAGTAGTTTAGGACTAGGTTTACTTATTTCTAGCTATGCCAGAACTCAACAACAAGCGGTGCTGCTAAGTTTCTTTATGATTATGCCTTTTGTATTGCTATCCGGTTTTGCTTTTCCCATTCAGAACATGCCAGATTGGGTGCAATGGCTGACTTATTTAGATCCGCTGCGCTACTTTCAAGTAGTTATTCGTGACTTGTTCCTGCGAGGTGGCGGGATAGCAGAGCACCAGGAAGAACTGGTCATTATGGCCAGCTTAGGTGCCGGGGCATTGGCGCTGGCCTTGCCCCGGTTGCGTTGATGACGACAAATTAGGGCTTGCTGGTCCGCTGCTGCCGCGCCACGTGGTCTTGTACTTTACTCAAGAGCTCAACGATACGCTGAGAAAAGCCCTCGGTGCGCAAGTAAGCCCGCTCAGCTTCTTCTCGCCGCCCTTCTTGTTTTAGGCGGACTATCTCTTTAATCGTAGCGTGCAATTCTGCGTGGGGACCTTCGATTTGTAACATCTCTGGGATCTCGCCATACTTGGACATCCCTTCCCCGTAGTACCACTTCCCTAGGTAGCACTGCTTATGGGATACCGCCTGTTCTTCAGTGAGGGATGAACGATTATCAAGATAGGAACGCAGGCGGCCCTTCCAAGCCAAGTGAGCATTTTTAGCAGCTTCAAAATCGAATTGGTTTCGATGGCTGTGGGTGAATTGGCTAACCAATTTTTTCAAACGCTCGGAAAGGCTGTGCATATCCTGGAG
>CAWUNB010000087.1:0-7862 GCA_963923745.1 uncultured Thiotrichales bacterium | reverse complement strand
ATGGAGCCTCAAAGTTAAAAAATTTAGAGAGATACTAAGACCAAGGGTAGCGTACCAATGACTGACCTTAGTGATTTTCCGCCCCTCGTGGCAGGGCGTCTACAGCGCCGTTATCAGCGTTTTCTTGCAGACGTTATCCTAGCGGATGGATCGCAAGTAACCGCCCATTGTCCCAACACTGGATCCATGATGGGTTGCTCCATCCCCGATAGTTCGGTCTGGCTGACAGCTGCTACTAACCCCAAACGGCGATTACCCTATACCTGGGAACTGATAGAAGCATTACCCGGCGTATTGGTAGGTATCAATACAGCTCGGGCCAACTCGTTAGTTCGCCAAGCGGTGGAACGAGGCATTATCCGAGAATTAGCTGGCTATCGCATTCTGCGGGGAGAAGTACCCTTTGGCGAAGAAAATAGCCGAATAGATTGGCTGTTAGAACGGAAGGCAAACCCATCGGACCAAGGGGAAACCAGCCGTTGTTTCCTAGAGGTGAAAAATGTCACAGCCGCCCAGCAGGGAGTAGCTTTTTTTCCCGATGCGGTGAGCCTGCGGGGTACTAAACACTTGCGGGAGCTAACTCGCCTAGTGGCTCAAGGACAGCAGGCTGCCCTGTGTTTTTGTATCCAGCGAGGAGATATAACTGCTCTCCGGCCTGCTGACGAAATTGATCCCGCTTACGGGATTGCCCTGCGTACTGCCATCGCTGCAGGGGTGATGGTCTTGGCATACCGAGCTCAAGTGACTTTGCAAGGCATTGCCCTGGCGGAACCTGTACCCGTGATTACCGACTATCCGCCCAGTTTAATCCCCCAGCAGCGTTGACCAGGCCACCTAGCTGGCTTTAGGCTTGCCCCATGAACATCCTATTGAATGGCCAACCCCTAGAAATACCTGATGATTTCACCCTGGCTAACCTAGTGGAATCCCGAGGACTGAGCGGTCGTCGCCTCGCGGTGGAAGTTAACCGCGAAGTAGTCCCCCGCAGTCGTTATCCCCAGCATCCCCTCAACCCCAATGATCGAGTAGAAATCGTCCACGCCATCGGCGGAGGTTGATTTCAGTGGTTTTTACCTAACTTTTACCTAAGTGGTTTCTGCGTGATTGTTAAAAATCCCCATCACTTGCCCCGGACTTCCCCATGAGCGATCAACCCTATTCCCCTGCCGCTGACCCTTTAGTTATTGCCGGTAAGACCTATCATTCCCGGCTTCTTACAGGCACCGGTAAATACCGTGATTTAGAGGAAACTCGGTTGGCCACAGAAGCCGCCGGCACAGAGATTGTAACTGTGGCTATTCGCCGTACCAACATTGGCCAGGATCCCAATCAACCCAACGTATTGGATGCCCTTCCTCCTAGTCGCTACACCATCCTCCCCAATACGGCGGGCTGCTATAACGCTGAGGATGCTATTCGTACTTGCCGTTTAGCTCGGGAATTATTAGATGGTCATGATTTGGTAAAACTGGAAGTGCTCGGTGATCCCAAGACCCTGTATCCAGACTTATTGGAAACGCTGAAAGCCACTGAAGTGTTAGTGAAGGAAGGGTTTAAAGTCATGGTCTATACCAGCGACGATGTATTAATGGCAAAACGGCTAGAGGAATTGGGATGCGTGGCGGTCATGCCTTTAGCTGCTCCCATCGGTTCTGGGCTCGGCATTCGCAATCCTTTCAATATTCGCCAGATTGTGGAAAACGCCAAGGTACCTATCCTGGTCGATGCTGGCGTAGGTACGGCTTCTGATGCCGCAGTGGCAATGGAACTGGGCTGCGACGGAGTATTGATGAACACCGCCATCGCTTCCGCTCGTCAACCGATTAGGATGGCTTCGGCCATGGCTAGGGCTATTGAAGCGGGCCGAGCTGCTTTCCTAGCAGGACGTATTCCCCGCAAGGCGTTTGCTTCTGCTTCTTCACCTTTAGACGGCACTTTCTTCGGCTAAGAAAGCCATCTGTTATCCCCGCGCAAGCGGGGATCCAGGAAAAACAGTAGATGACTTTTCTAGAAAAGCTGCTGTTCCCGCCCCATTGCGTATTATGCGGAGCCAGCGGTCACTGGCCAGGAAAGTTATTAGATCTCTGCCCTCCCTGCCGCGCTGATCTCCCTATCCTTGGTGTGGCCTGTCAGCGCTGTGGAGAAGTCATTACCACCGCCGGTGTATGCGGTTCCTGTCTCCACCAACCGCCTCCCCAACGGTTTTTAGTCGCCCCTTTTCGTTATCAATTCCCAGTGGATCATCTTATTACCGGTCTTAAATTCCACAATCGACTCCACTTTGCTCCCTTATTAGGAATCTTACTGGCGGATCATTTGCGGGAAAATTATTTATTGCCGGGAACTATTCAGCTGCCTGAACAACTGCTGCCGGTCCCTCTTCACTCGAGCAGATTGCGCCAGAGGGGTTATAACCAGGCTTTGGAGTTGGCTCGAGCCTTGGGTAAGTCTTTGGGTATTCCCTTAGAAACGCGGTTGTGCCAACGAACACGGGCCACCGCTGCCCAATCGGGTTTAGATGCCTACGCTCGGATTGCTAATGTTCGGGGCGCTTTTGCGGTAACGGGTACCCCCCGGGCGAAACGGATAGCCATTGTGGATGACGTGGTGACTACTGGTCACACCGTAGCGGCCCTTGCCCAGGCGTTGCTGGATGCAGGAGTGGGAGAAGTTCAAGTATGGGCAGTGGCTCGCGCTTAAGCAGTTATCCTGAATTGCTGTCAACGAGCTGCAGCCACAGTTCCAAGGCGGCTAAATGCCATAACTTACTTCCTTGAAGCCGGGTAAAGTGCTGTTCTGGCGCGGCTAATAGTTTTTCTACATAGCCCCGCTGGTATAACCCTCGTTCTCGACAAGCTTGGCTATTAAGAACGTCCTGCATAAAACCTAAAAAACTGCCCCGTACATATTTAAGGGCCGGCAACGGAAAGTAACCCTTGGGTCGATCGATCACCCCATCGGGTAAACGCCCCCGGGCAATGTTTTTCAGAATGTGTTTGCCACCACTCGCTAATTTAAGGGTGGGAGGCAGAGTGGCAGCCAATTCCACCAGCTGGTGATCTAAAAACGGTACCCGAGCTTCCACTCCCCAAGCCATCGTCATGTTATCCACCCGTTTTACTGGGTCATCCACGATAAGGGTGGTGACGTCCAGCCGTAGTACCTGATCTAGGTACTCATCGGCGGCTGGTTCGCTGAGACGGTGGGCGACGTAATCGCTGGTATAGTCACTACCGTGGTAACGGGGATCGACCATAGCAAGGTACTCTGGGTGATCCCGATCAAAATAGTGAACCCGAAAACGATCTAGAGGTGAACCGGAGGCCGGCGCGGCCATTTGGGGATACCAAAAGTAGCCAGCAAATACTTCATCCGCCCCTTGGCCACTTTGTACAACTTTTACTTCCTTAGCCACTTGTTCCGCTAATAGATAAAAAGCCACCCCATCCTGAGCAAACATGGGCTCAGCCATTTGGGCTATGGCTTCTGGCAGCCGATCCAGCACTTGACTGTTGGGAATAGTAATACGCCGATGATCAGTGCCAAAACGGGCAGCCACTGGATCCGAGTATTCAAACTCACTTCCCCGCTCTTCGGGCTGATCCTCAAATCCCACGGAAAAAGTCCGTAGCTTGCTAACACCCGCTTCCGCCAACAACGCTACCAAAAGACTGGAATCTAATCCCCCTGATAGCAACACTCCCACCGGCACATCAGCGACTGTCATCCGCCGCTCCACAGCCTGACGTAGGGCCTGATGAATTACCTCGGTCCACTCCTGTTCACTGCGGGGTTCCGGGGGGCGACAGGCAGTAAGTTGCCAATAACGGCGCTCCCGCTGCTGGCCTGTGCGGTCAATAGTGATGGTATGGGCCGGCGGAACCTTTCGAATTCCTGCTAACAGCGTTCGGGGAGCGGGTACTACCGCGTGGAGGGTGAACAGATAATGGAGGGCAACAGAATCAATGGCTGTGGCTACCCCACCAGCGGCGAGCAGAGCTTGGGAGGTAGAGGCAAAACGTAGCCGATGGGAATCGGCTGTCCAGTAAAGGGGTTTAATGCCCAGTCGATCTCGCCCCAATAGCAATGCTTGCTTGGCCATGTCCCACAGCGCAAAGGCAAACATGCCGTGAAAACGCTCAACACAACCCTCTCCCCAACGATGGTAAGCCTTGAGGATAACTTCAGTGTCACCTTGGGAGAAAAAATGGTAGCCCAGATCCTGCAGCTCTCGACGGAGAACGGGATAATTGTAGAGAGTGCCATTGAAAACCAGCGCTAACCCTAGCTCGGCATCCACCATGGGCTGATTGGCCGCAGGAGACAAATCAATAACGGCGAGACGACGCTGCCCCAGGGCCAAAGGACCATCTAACCACATGCCCTCGTGGTCAGGACCCCGCCGCCGCAGAGCATCGGCCATGGCGGTAATAGCACCCAGCTCGGGACGGAGTCCGTCGAAACGGAACTCCCCACAAATGCCGCACATTGGGGATGTTACAGCGCCGCTAGACGGGTTTTAACTTGGGCGCTAACAGCGGCCACATCAGCCCGTCCCTGGACTTGAGAACGGAGTACACCCATTACTTTGCCCATATCTTTGGGAGAGCTGGCCCCCGTTTCTTGGATAGCGCTGGTGATAAGATCATCTATTTCAACAGCAGTGAGGGCTTTCGGCAGAAAACCTTGAATTAAATCAATCTCATACTGCTCTTGATCGGCTAAATCTTGGCGGTTACCCGCCAGGTATTGAGTCAGCGAATCCCGTCGCTGCTTAACCATCTTATCCAATATTCCCAGTATGGCTGGGTCGTCCAACACCACGCGATCATCCACTTCCCGCTGCTTGATGGCTGCATTGATCAGGCGGAGTACTCCCACCCGACGCTTGTCCTGAGCCCGCATGGCGGCCTTTAGGTCATCACTGATGCGTTCCTTCAAACTGGCTGGATCGGCGGCCATGGGACAAGGTCTCCTAAACAGAGGACACCGGCTACCGAGATAGCCGGATCAACAGTACACGGGGGGAGAGAACGGCGGCTATCAATAGAGGCGCTGGCGACGGGTTACATCTCGCATAGTTTTCTTGATCTGGCGTTTGACAGCAGCAGCGGCTTTGCGCTTACGGATAGAAGTGGGCTTCTCATAAAACTCCCGGCGACGGAGCTCAGATAGGACACCGGCTTTTTCGCAAGAGCGCTTGAAACGACGCAGGGCAACCTCAAAGGGTTCGTTCTCTTTCACGTGTACGGCGGGCATGCAATTCCTCTCGGGGGAAGGGGTTCAAAGGGGCGACGGTAGTGACCGTCCGTAGTTAAAGGGGTCATTCTACGGCATGGAAGGCCATTGTTGCCAGATTTCTTGCATCTGAGACTCACCACCCACAAAAGGAGTGCGGAGAACCGGCGCTGCAATCCTCAGTAAACTCGACGAGCCAGATTCAATAAACGGGAGCTAATCTCTAATCCCTTTGCCCTAGCTGCGGCAAGATTAACATCAAATACCACCCGTTCTTGACTGATGGCTAAGTGGATAACGGCATTTGGATCTTGGCCATCGTCGGCCACCGTTAAAATTGCAGAATTAGCTAAATTTACTGGTAAAAGTTCTGAATTATGTTGTGCTAAGTAAAGTAAATCACAATTTTCTAACTTTTTTCCGCTAACGGCTATGGTTACCTTTACTCCCCGATTTCGTACCTTTTTTCCCTCCAAACGAACCATGGCTGCAGTCGTGGCATCTTCTCCTAACGAACAGATATCCACAGTTGTTTCATTTTCAGTAGGCCAATGGGTAAATAAGGCAAAATTATACAAATAAGCCGCTCGCACTGCCGCCTCAGGTACAGGTTCCTCCGCTGATGCTGTCGATACAACACCAACCCAGAGTGACATCATCAGGGCTATAATAAAAAATCCAACACGCATAAACCAGTCAAGAAACATAAATCAGAACCGGTAAAGCATTTGAGTGAGCAGGGTACGTCCCTCCCGTGGCATTTCAGCAACCCCATAACTGGAATAAATGTTAGAGGTAGGATCTGCGTAGTGGCTATTGAACAGGTTGTATAAACCTATACTCAATTCCAGTCCAGGCTGTAACGCTTCCCCCCGTATCACTAGATTAGCGACCGTGGCTGCAGCAGATTTATCATCATTATTACGTCTCGAACTAGTAAACAATAGCTCGCTCCCCAATCGCCAATTAGGTAACAAAAAGGGGGCTGAAACAGTTAATTTACCTAACAAGCGGGGCGAGTTAGTTAACCATTCATGGCTACTGTAATCTCTAGCATACTGCCAAGTAAGGCTTCCTCTACCACGCCAACCGTTGTCAGCTGTCACTGCTAAACTATACTCAAGGCCAGCTGCTTCACTGCTTGTTGTATTCTGGTTAATGTAGCGTTGTATGGTTTGATCGTAATTGGCTTCAATAAGATCTTGGGCACGATAATAAAATAAGCTGGCTAAATGACGAAATTGGCGGGTTGGATTATGCTCCCATACCAATTCATAAGTGCGAATACGCTCTGGGCCTAAATTAGGATTGGGGAGATTCCCGCCTGGCGTATCAGCTGCATAAAAACGCTCTTCATCTGAAGGTGCTCGATAAGCCGATCCATAAAGTAACTTCCAAGTAGTCAAATCACTGGCTCGGTACAACAATGCTAATCGAGGATTGAGAATATTACCAAAGCTGGTATACAAGTCGTAGCGCAAACCGGCGTTGAAACGTAGTTGTGGGCTGAGAGTAATCTCATCCTGTAAATAAAGCCCATAGCGATCCTGACTGCTAATATGGCGGAGATAAAGAACGTAAGGATCAATATCAAAGTTTTCTTGCAAATTATGTAAGTCGTGTTGATACTCTGCCCCCATAACCCAATGATGATAGGGACCGGTATTACCAGTTAAGCGAAACTCAGCCCCGTCCCATCGTCCATGTAAACGATCTTGATTCACAATTCCAGCGATGGAGTAGAAACCATTTTCTTGTGAATTACCGTAGAATAGACGACTGGTGAATTCCCAATCACGAAAGTACCCTGTCAAACGCAAATCTGCTAGGGTGAGATGATCCTGAACCCGGGTACGGGGATCACCAAAATCCGTTCCGTAGGGAGCAGCAGGTAAATCTTTATCCCGTTGACCGTGGATGAGAGTAAAAGTTAGAGGGCCCTGACCAGCTCGCAGAAATAACCGCTGACCTGTTTCTCCGTCCAATCCCTGAGCGACTCCACCGTTGATTCGGGCATAAGCCGGAAAACGTAAAGTTTCTCCATCTTGTTGCCAGTGACTGGCTGATAACAACCAGTCCCCCCCGCCAGCAAAGGTCCCACCTAGGCTGGCTCTCCCCTTTTGATAGCCCTGGTTACCCATCCCTGCCGCAATTTCCTTTCCCATATTTCCTCCATGACGAGTCGTCACGCTAACAACACCGAAAAGAGCATTGCTACCATACACCGCAGATCCTGGACCAGGAACAAACTCTACCCGGTCGATAAGCTCCACATCCAGGGGAAAAGGGGAGTCAATGGTGGCACTGCCAAACAGGCTGTCGTTAACTCGAATTCCGTCCACCATGAGCAATACTCGCGTATTGTAGTCACCGGGTCGTCCAAACCCCCTAATCCCTAAATAGGCATAACCCCGATCATAGGTAGTGTATAGCCCCCCAATAGAATTGAGAATATCCCCTAGGGTTCGCCAGCCATGATCGCGGATGTCTTCGTGGGTGATGACGGTCACGGCTGACGGTGCTTCAGTCAGAGGTTGATCGAAGCGGGATGCCGCATAGACCCGCATCCGCGAGAGCTCCTCGATACTCAGATCAGTAAGATCGCTGCTTGAAGAATAACCAGA